>LSNW01000007.1 GCA_001566965.1 Methylothermaceae bacteria B42
CCCCTGCTCCAACAATTCATCCAGCATTTTTTCCCGTGGAAGGCGGCGCATCTTGACTAGCCAGTCTATAGGTTCACCCGCCCCATCTAGCTGTAGTGCTCCGTTAGCACGGGTGATTGGAATCACCGCCAGATAAACCTCCGGCGCGAGACGACGATTCAGACGCAATTCTTCCTGGCAATAGAATTTTCGCAACGCTACCGTACTAAAATCCAAATAATCGTATCGAACCGGTTTTTTTAGTTTGTACGCATAACGTTGGGTCAGAAAAACCCAAGACATCCGGGTTTCAATCATTTGCACCCGGAATGGGCGGTCCAGGTAAGTTTCCGGCTGTTGGAGGAGACGTAATTTAGCCTGCTGCAAGGAATCCGAAATTATCATCTCAATGCACTGCTTTGCCGGTGACCACCCCATGCGCCCAGTCCAAGATGGTTTGCAATCGCTCCACCAATAAAGGGCGAGCCTGCTCATAAGTCAGCCAGCGAAATTCATGGTGTTCCGGTTTTCCCAATTCGGGGTTGACGGGTAACGTTACTTCACCTGCGGGGGATTCCGCCAAATAATAGCGGGCAATTTTGCCCCGGCTGTAAGGGAGCGTTTCTTTAAAGACTACCCCCCAGCGAAAATGCAAATCGGTTAAACCGGTTTCTTCTTGAACCTCCCGGACAGCTGCTTGCAATGGATCCTCCCCTGGCTCCACGAGACCTTTGGGGAAATCCCAATAATGAAATACCCGTAGCAAAAGATAGTGAGGCACCTGCTCAATATAACGAACAACCACCACCCCGGCCGATAAGGTTAGCTTCTTCTCCGTCAACACTACCCCTCACATTGTTTTGGTTGAGTTTTAGTTCAATCATGGAACTTTGACAGTCTTTTGCCAAGCTTAGAAATAATAATGGGATTAATGTAGACTTTCCCGCAGTATAAGGATATGCATTAAAATCAATCTTGTAGGCGGTTGATTTTTATAAAAGAAAGTGACACGCATAAATGTATTATCCACTGCTTATTTTGTAATAAAAAAGCCTTCCCGAAAGAAGGCTTTCTATTCTAAAAATTATCTTGCCCTGAGATTGGAAACCTAAAAGGCAAGCGCAATTGCTAATTGCGCCTGGAATCTGCCTTTGAAATATTCAACTGCCGACCGACCACCCAGGTTTTCTTCAATGTTCTGAAAACTTCCTTAGGCATCCCATCGGGCAAATCGACGGTGCTGAAATCCTCATGAATATTAATCCGGCCAATAAAGCGGCCTTCCAAGCCGGCTTCATTGGTAATTGCGCCCATGATATTGCCGGGCTTGACACCGTGGTTGCGTCCCACTTCAATCCGATAGCTCACCATTTCCACTTCAGGGTCTCTACGAGATTTACGCTTAAGGGTAACGCGGGTTTTAGGCGAGATATCTTGGCGTGTTTCCTTATCCAAGATCAAAGGATCATTGCCTTGCAGCTGCTTTGCCAATGCCGCCGCGATATCAATGGCCGGTATGTCATGTTCTTCCTGATATTGTTGTAACAAGTTGCGAAAGAATGCCACATCTTCGGTTGCCAGCGTATCGGTAATGCGTTGCTTGAATCGGGCCATGCGTTGATGATTGATAACTTCAGTCGTCGGTAGCTTCATCAATTCAACTTTTTGTTTGGTCGCCCTTTCGATGGCATTCAATAAACGCTTTTCCCGTGGCGTGACAAACAAAATTGCTTCGCCCGTTCTGCCGGCCCGGCCGGTTCTGCCAATACGATGAACGTAGGATTCGGTATCTAATGGAATGTCATAGTTGATGACGTGGCTGATTCTTTGCACATCCAAACCCCGTGCCGCCACATCCGTCGCAACCAAAACATCCAATTTACCATTTTTCAGCTGTTCCACTGTTCTTTGGCGTTGGTGCTGGGGAATATCGCCATTCAAGGGCGCCGCCGCATAACCCCGGGCCGCCAGCTTTTCCGCCAATTCCACGGTAGCATTCTTGGTGCGGACGAACAATATCGTTGCTTCAAAATCTTCCGCTTCCAGAATTCTTGTCAGTGCATCTAGTTTTGCATGGGGGTTAATTAAACAATAACGTTGACGGATGGTTTCGGCAGTTGAAGTCTTAACCTTGATTTTGATTTCCTCCGGTTCGCGCAAATGCTGCTGGGCGATCCGGCGAATCGGTGCCGGCATGGTTGCGGAGAAAAGGGCGACTTGTCGCTCAGCTGGCGTCTGTTCCAGAATCCAATCCACATCATCCACAAAACCCATCCGAAGCATTTCGTCGGCTTCATCGAGCACTAGCGTTTTCAAACCGTCAAGATTCAATGTTCCCCGACGCATATGGTCCATGATCCGGCCAGGGGTTCCCACCACCACGTGGACACCGCGTTTCAGCTGGCGAATCTGTCGGCCATATTCTTGCCCCCCATAAATAGGCAAAATATGAATATCTTTTAGATGTGCACCATAAGTCTGGAACGCTTCCGCCACCTGCAAGGCCAATTCCCGCGTGGGTGTCAATACGAGCACCTGCGGATAGGCTTGCTCGGTATCGATCTTAGCCAATAAAGGTAGTGCGAAGGCTGCGGTTTTTCCGGTGCCGGTTTGCGCCTGAGCAATCATGTCCTTGCCTGCCATCACATGGGGAATAGTGGCAGCCTGAATCGGGGTTGGAGATTCGTATCCCGCTTCTTGGAGGGCAAGTAGCAAAGGTTTTGGTAAATTTAATTCTTGGAAGGAAGAAACAATGGAATCTGTCGTCATATAAAATGCCTAAAAAGTCTATGTAAGTGAAAAGCAGCTAGAAGATGCAAGCACGCCGCAAGATTTTCACTTAAAAAATAGGCGCTAAGGCATCGGAACTGCAGGAATGATGGTCGGACTGGCCAAATTAAGGCGTGATCTCGAAATCAATCTACAATTATACAATAATAGCCTAAAGATTGCCTAAAATATTTAAGTAATTTGCAACAATTAATAACTTAGAGGGAAGCTATCTCATGAAATTAGGATTGGTTGCATAAAAATTCGTACCGCAGCGTAAAATTTCCTATCATATAAGGTTGTATTTTCGAGCTTACGGGCAATAACAATCTGGATTGCTTTATAAAAACTTACGGTTAAGGGGGTTATTTTGTTCAAATTCATTTTCATTTTCCTGAGTTTGTGGGTACTGCCCTCCATCGCTTCCGCTTCCGAGTGGGATACGCTGGATATGGTGACTACCGAACGGGGAATATATTGCGTGCTCATCTTCATCATCGCCTATGTGTTAGTGATGGCGGAAGAATTTATTGAGCTGAAGAAGTCAAAACCAGTCATCATCGCAGCCACCATTATCTGGGCGGAAGTCGCCTATATGGCCAGCACCAAGGGGGTGTCCACGGAAGAACTGCATGGCGCGGTTGCCCACAACCTGGCCGAATACGGCGAGTTGATGCTGTTTTTGCTGGTGGCCATGACTTACATCAACGCCATGGCTGACAGGAACGTTTTTGAACGCTTGCGATCCTGGCTGCTGAGCCGAAATTTCGGCTACCGCAAGCTGTTTTGGATCACAGGAATCATTACCTTTTTCCTTTCCGCGGTTGCCGACAACCTCACTTCGGCCTTGCTCATTGGCGCTGTCGTGTTGGCCGTGGGCAAAGACAATCCACGGTTTGTCGCCTTGGGACTCATCAACCTGGTGATTGCTGCCAACGCTGGCGGGGCTTTCAGCCCTTTTGGCGATATCACCACCCTGATGGTCTGGCAGGCGGAAAAAGCCACTTTCTTTGAGTTTTTCGAATTATTCCTACCTTCGGTTGTCAACTATCTGATTCCCGCGGCAGCGATGCATTTCGCGGTTCCGGACGAGCAACCTGAAACTACCGGGAAAGGGTTGGTGCCTTTGAAAGTGGGCGCCTACACCGTCTGCGCTCTGTTTGGTCTGACCATTACAATGGCGGTCAGTTTCAAGCAACTACTGCACCTGCCACCCTTTATGGGCATGATGGCCGGCTGGGGCGTTCTCGGGGCCTTTGGCTTCTGGATTAAATGGCAAGAGAAAGACCTGCCTCACGAAAAACGCTTTGATATCTTCAATATGGTTCGTGACGCGGAATGGGATACCCTGCTCTTCTTTTTCGGGGTGATCTTCGCAGTGGCGGGCCTTGACTACATCGGCTATATGGATGTTACCGCCCAGTGGATGTATGAAGACCTGGGGCCAACCGCCGCCAATATCCTGGTGGGTTTTCTTTCTGCTGTCGTGGACAACATTCCGGTCATGTTTGCGGTGTTGAGCATGGAACCCGATATGGATCTGTACCAATGGCTGCTGGTCACCCTGACCGCGGGTGTTGGTGGATCCATGTTGTCCATTGGCTCTGCCGCCGGCGTTGCTTTAATGGGAATTTCCAAAGGCAAATACACCTTTTTTTCCCATCTGCGCTGGACGCCCGCCATTATGGCAGGCTATTTTGCCAGCATCGTGGTCCACTATTGGCTTAACGCGTCATAAAAAAGACACCTGCGACTGGGCACAGGCAAGTGCCCAGTCGTTATTTACTTGTAGCAGATATTGCTTCCGCGCCAAGCCAGCGCTTAAACCTGAGCAGAATCAGTAAGCCCGGCACGGCAATCAGCGCGCAAAAAATAAAAAAATCCACCCATCCCATATGCTTGGCCATCCAGCCTGTGGGCGCTGCCACAATCACCCGTGGAATTCCCATCAAACTGGACAGCAACGCGTATTGAGTTGCGGTAAACCGCTTATCTGTCTGACTGGCCATAAAAGCAACGAATGCCGCCGTCCCCATACCCGCGGATAAATTCTCAAAACTGATGACCGCCATCAGCCCACTCAAACTGGGACCAAGCTGGGCCAATAACGCAAAACCGGCGGTGGACAGTGCCTGCAGCAATCCAAATAACCACAATGAAGCGTAGATCCCCAGCTTCAGAATCAAAATCCCTCCTGCCAACCCGCCGAGTATGGTGGCCCAAAACCCAAACAGCTTCACCACCGCCCCGATCTCTGTTTTGGTAAATCCCATATCCAGATAAAAAGGCATGGTCATGTGGCTAGCCATGGTATCGCCCATTTTATAGAGCAGGATAAACAACAAAATCCACCAGGCATCGGCTCTGCCAAAAAATTCCATAAAAGGCTTTACCACCGCGTCGCTCAAAGTGGTTGGCGTACCTTTTGGCAAACTAGGTTCTTTGGCCCACCAAGTGGTCAAGGCCGCCGTCGCCATCAGCCCGCCACATAGCCAATAAACCCTTGCAAATCCAAGGAAATCGGCCAAGATGAGTCCGCCGCCAGAGGTCAATAGCATGCCTAAACGGTAACCGTTCACGTACAATGACCCACCCAATCCTTGTTCGATATCCGCTAATGATTCACGGCGATAGGCATCTACAAGAATATCTTGGGTTGCGGACAAAAAAGTCACCAGAAAGGCAATCACCGCAACCCACCAGGGATTGGATTCTGGGTGGGTAAAGCCCAGTCCGGCAATAGATAACGCCAACAATCCCTGAACCAGCAATAACCACCCCCTTCGGCGGCCCAGCCAGGGAAACGTAAAGCGATCAAAAATGGGCGCCCAAAGGAACTTGCCCGTATAAGGCAGCCCTACCAAGGCAAACAAGCCAATAGTTGTTAAATCCACTCCGGATTCTCGCATCCATGCTTGCAAGACGGAACCGGTGAGTAACAGTGGCAGTCCACTGTAAAAACCCATGGCAAAGGCTACCGCCATCCGCTGGGACAAGAGCGCGCGGGCAATCCCGGCAGGCTTAGAAGGGATAGTCATAATCGATAATCAAAGGTGCATGGTCGGAAAAGCGTTTTTCTTTGTATATTTCCACTCGAAGAATGTTATCTTTTAGCGAGGGACTGACGACTTGATAATCAATCCGCCATCCCACATTTTTTTCCCATGCCCGGCCGCGATTGGACCACCATGTGTATTGATCCGGTTCCTGATTGAGGACCCGAAAGGCATCCACCCACCCTTCCTCTCCAAACAACTTATCCATCCAGGCCCTTTCCTCCGGCAAAAAACCAGATCGATTCTGGTTGGAGCGCCAATTTTTAATATCGATTTTTTTGTGGGCGATATTGAAATCTCCGCAAAAAATATAATCCCGCCCGGACTGGGCACATTCGCGCATAAATTCTAAAAAACGATCCAGAAACTTGAATTTAAACGCCTGCCTTTCCTCCCCCGAAGTCCCTGAAGGAATATAGACGGAAGCGACACTCAACTGACCAAAACGTCCTTCCAGATAACGCCCCTCCGCATCCACTTCCGGCCAGCCCAGGCCAATTTTGACTTCATCCGGTTCCTTGCGCACATACAACGCCACGCCGCCATAACCTTTTTTTTCCGCAGTGTGGTAATAACAATGATAGCCTTCAGGCCAAAAGACCTTATCTTGTAGTTGATCCAACTGGGCTTTGATTTCCTGCAAACAGACGATGTCAGCTTGTTGACTGGCCAGCCAGCGGAAAAATCCTTTGCGCTCTGCCGAGCGGATGCCATTCACATTTAGGGTAATCACCCGCATTTCTTTATGCTCCATTACTTGATAAGTGGACAAATTAACTTCATCATCTAATATTAAAAGCACAACGGAAATCCTGATAGTTTATTCGACCCTAAGTAACTTCATGGCAACAACGGCATCAATTCCAAAACTTAACGGACTGGCCCACTGCTTGGTGGGTGCAGGGTTCATGAGCGAACAAGAGGCAGCTGAGCATCAAGAAAAAGCCAATAATCAGCGCATGCCTTTCGCGACCTATCTTGTCATCAACAAAGTGGTTGACAGTCTCTCGCTGGCAAAAGCCGCTTCCGCTCAGTTCGGCGTACCGTTGTTCGATTTGGCCACCATGGATATGGAGCTGGCGCCTGTCAAGTTGGTCAACGATAAGCTCATTCAAAAACATCATATCTTGCCGTTATACCGGCGAGGAAACCGGCTGTTCGTGGCAATTTCCGACCCGACTAATTTCCAGGCGCTCGATGAAATCAAATTCCACACTGGTCTGAATACCGAAACGGTGCTGGTGGAAGAGGATAAACTATCCAAAGCCATCGATACCGCACTGGAAGCTGCCGACAGCGCTATCAATGATCTCCTCGATCAAGATCTGGAAAGTCTTGAAATCGGCGAAGTCGAACCACAAACTTCCAATGCTACCGAGGTCGATACCGAAGACGCCCCCATTGTCCGCTTCGTTAACAAAATCTTGCTCGATGCCATCAAAAAAGGCGCCTCGGATATCCATTTCGAGCCCTATGAAAAACAATTCAGAATCCGGTTCCGCAGCGATGGCATGCTGCACGAAATATCATCACCTCCACCCAATTTAGCCACCCGCGTCATCTCCCGCATCAAGGTTATGTCCCGGATGGATATCGCGGAAAGACGGGTACCCCAGGATGGCCGGATCAAGATGATTTTGTCCCGCAATAACGCCATCGATTTCCGCGTCAACACTTGTCCCACGCTGTTCGGGGAAAAAGTCGTACTGCGTATTCTCGACCCCACCAGCGCCCAAATCGGCATTGACAAACTGGGTTTCGAACCCGAGCAACAAAAATTATTTCTTAACGCCATCCACAAACCCTACGGCATGATTCTGGTCACAGGACCCACCGGAAGTGGTAAGACGGTTTCTCTCTATACCGCGCTGAACATCCTCAATACGCCGGACAAAAACATTTCCACCGCGGAAGATCCCGTGGAAATCACCGTACCCGGCATTAATCAGGTCAACGTCAACCCGAAATCCGGCCTGACCTTTGCCAGCGCGCTCCGGGCTTTTTTGCGGCAGGATCCCGATATTATCATGGTGGGGGAAATCCGCGATTTGGAAACCGCCGAAATCGCTGTCAAAGCCGCTCAAACCGGACACATGGTACTGTCAACGCTGCATACCAATGACGCTCCTCAAACCCTGAATCGCTTGGCGCAAATGGGGATTCCGCCATTCAACATTTCCTCTTCGGTGATCCTGATCCTGGCCCAACGGTTGGCGCGGCGGCTGTGCGAATACTGCAAGCGGGAAGAAAAATTCCCCAAGGACTTGTTGCTAAAAACCGGTTTTGAAGAAAAGGAACTGGATGACCTGGTGCTTTTTACCGCCAACCCCGAAGGCTGTGACCATTGCACCAAGGGCTACAAAGGCCGGGTGGGGATTTACCAGGTGATGCCCATCACAGAATCCATCAACCGTTTGATTCTGGAAGGCGGCAACGCCCTGCAAATTGCAGAGCAAGCCAAGGCGGAAGGCATCAACGACCTCCGCGCTTCGGGATTGAATAAGGTACGGGAAGGCATTACAAGTATTGAAGAAATTGATCGAGTCACACGGGAATAACGCTTATGGTAGCCAGAGTTGAAAAAGAAGAGTTGATCCAGTTTGTCTGGGAAGGGGTGGACAAAAACGGCAAGCGAATAAAAGGCGAGCAGCCTGGCCGCAGCGAAACCCTTGTCAAGGCGGAGCTGAGACGGCAAGGGATCAAACCCGTCAAGGTCAAGAAAAAACCCAAACCCCTGTTCGGCGCCCGCAAGAAAAAAATTACCACCAAGGATATCGCGGTTTTCAGCCGCCAATTGGCCACTATGATGAGCGCCGGGGTGCCATTGGTGCAATCCTTTGAAATTGTCGGTCGCGGACACGAAAATCCCAGCATGCAGGAGTTGATCCTGCAAATCAAAGACGATATCGAAGGCGGTAATACCCTCACCGAAGCCCTGCGCAAACATCCCCTGTATTTTGACGATCTCTTTTGTAATTTGGTGGAAGCCGGTGAGCAAGCGGGGGTTTTGGAAACGCTGCTCCATAAAATCGCGGAATACAAGGAAAAAACCGAGTCATTAAAGGCCAAAGTCAAAAAAGCCTTGACCTATCCTGCCGCGGTAGTGGTAGTGGCTTTTATCGTCTCGGCTATTTTATTGATCTTCGTGGTACCCCAATTTGAGGAGTTATTCAAAGGTTTTGGGGCGGACCTCCCTGCATTTACCCAATTGGTGATTAATCTCTCCCGCTTCATGCAGGATAACTGGTACTTTGTGTTTGGAGGAATTGGGGTTGCTATTTATGCTTTCATGTATTTTAAAAAACGATCCTTGGCTTTTAACCGGTTTCTGGACCGGCTTTTTCTCCGTATTCCTGTTATCGGGCCCCAGATATTGCATAAATCCGCCATTGCCCGCTTTGCCCGCACGCTGTCTACCATGTCCGCTGCCGGGGTACCCTTGGTGGAAGCCTTGGAATCGGTCGCTGGCGCCTCAGGCAATGCGGTATATTCCGATGCCATTCTGGACATGCGCGAAGCGGTAGCTACCGGCCAGCAGTTGCAACAAGCCATGCGTCAGACTAACCTGTTTCCCAACATGGTGATCCAAATGATCGCCATTGGGGAAGAATCAGGCTCCATTGACAGCATGCTGGCTAAAGTGGCCGACTTCTATGAAGAAGAAGTGGACAATGCGGTGGATTCCTTGAGCAGCCTGATGGAACCCATGATTATGGCCTTTTTGGGGGTGGTTGTAGGTAGCTTGGTCATCGCCATGTACCTGCCGATTTTCAAACTGGGCGCTGTGGTTTAGGCTGGCTCACTGGTTTCTGGAGGGAGACTTTAGAAAAGCCCGTAAATTCTTCTCTGGTTGGGGATGACGGAGACCGCCTGTCTCCACCCCCTTCCAATGTCTTCTTAACGTCGCTCAATAGATGGATTCTTAGTGCCTTTAATTCAAGTTTTTCAAGATCACCCATTTTTATTCCTGGCAGCAATCGGGATTTTGGGATTGTTGGTGGGCAGTTTTCTCAATGTGGTCATCTACCGCCTGCCGGTAATGTTGGAACGCGGTTGGCGCCAGGAATGTCTGGAATTTCTAGGTCAGCCCAAGGAGGAAGCGCCAGAGCGCTTTGATCTGATTCAACCCGCATCCACCTGCCCCCATTGCGGCCATCAGATCCAGGCTTGGGAAAATATCCCCGTTATCAGTTATTTGCTGCAGAAAGGACGCTGCACACAGTGTGGCGCTTCAATTTCCCTCCGTTACCCACTGATTGAACTGCTCACGGCCGTGCTTTCCATGGTTGTGGCCTGGCATTTTGCTGTCAGCGTGCAAACCTTGTGGGCGCTGGTTTTGACCTGGACGCTGATAGCACTGAGTTTTATTGACATCGACCACCACCTCCTTCCCGACGCCATTACCCTGCCAGTTCTCTGGCTGGGCTTGTTTTTAAGCCTGTTCCATCTGTTTACTGATCCACGCTCTGCCATTATTGGCGCCATTGCAGGATATCTTGTTTTGTGGACGGTGTATCAACTTTTCAAATTACTCACCGGCAAGGAAGGCATGGGGTTTGGCGATTTCAAATTATTAGCCCTCTTTGGCGCTTGGCTGGGCTGGCAAAAGCTCCCAATGATTATATTATTATCTTCCCTGGTAGGTGCCATCCTGGGCATTGCCATGATCCTGATTCAAGGCCGGGACCGGCAGACACCTATTCCTTTCGGACCTTATCTTGCCATTGCCGGCTGGATTGCATTGCTATGGGGTGATACCCTCAATCAACTTTATCTGAATTTGAGTGGTATTAGCTAGAAATCCATGCTCAAAATCGGCCTGACGGGCGGTATTGCCAGCGGCAAGAGTACCGTTGAAAAGTTGTTCGAAAAGCGGGGCATCACTGTAATCGATGCCGACAAAATTGCCCGTAACCTGGTCAAGCCCGGCCAGCCGCCGCTGGATAGCATCGTTGAAACGTTTGGCAGGTCTATGCTTTTACCCGATGGCAATTTGGATCGGGCGAAGCTGCGGGAACTGGTCTTCAATCACCCCCGGCTCAAAGAGAAATTAGAAGCCATATTGCATCCCGCCGTTTATGTCGAAATGGCGCGCTTGGCGAAAAAAAGCAACAGCCCTTATGTCATTTTTAGCATTCCCTTGTTAGTAGAGACAGGGGCCGAAAAAAACTTTCACCGCATACTCGTCATCGACTGCCCCGAAGCTCTGCAGATCGCGCGTTTGAAGCAAAGAGACAACCTTCAGGAAGACATGATAAAACAGATCCTACAAAATCAGGCCACCCGGCCCCAGCGCCTTGCCGTGGCCGATGATGTCATTGTCAATGACGGGAGCCTCGCCAAGCTTGAACAACAAGTCGAGGAACTGCACCAATTTTATTTGCGTCTAAGCCGGAATCAAACTGATTAACTTTTTCTTACCTATCAATTTTACACAGCTAAGGTGCTGGGATATTTCTTCCGTGGGTGTTGGCGGCCTGGATGACCGCCATCAAGTCCTCAGTGAAGAGTTTACGACGTTCCACGGAAGAAATATCCCAGCACCTGAAGAAATCTCGATCTGCCAAATCTTTCTAGGATGAACTTTTTCAATGGCGAACTTAATTCCGCCGCCTTTAAGCCTTTATATTCACCTGCCCTGGTGCGTAAAAAAATGCCCTTATTGCGATTTTAATTCCCACACGCACCAAGGCATACTTCAGGAAAAACAATATATAGACGCGCTGCTTGCCGATCTGGATCAGGATCTGCAACAAATCCAGCCCCGTCCCATTCACAGTATTTTCATCGGTGGCGGCACCCCCAGCCTGTTCTCTCCTGACAGTCTTCAACGTCTACTGGAAGGTATCCATTCCCGGTTAACGCTTTCTCAAGAAATAGAAATCACGCTTGAGGCTAATCCTGGCACGGCAGAGAGCACAAAATTCAAACAATTCGCCCAACTGGGGATTAACCGTTTATCCCTCGGCATCCAAAGCTTTCAGGATGACAAACTTCGGTCACTGGGCAGAATCCATAACGCGGAAGAAGCCATGAGCGCGGTGGAAATGGCCCGGGCAGCAGGCTTTCAAAGCATTAATTTGGATCTCATGTTTGGACTTCCCCATCAATCAGTGAAAGACGCCTTCTACGATATCGAAACAGCCATTCATCTGGCGCCTGAGCATATTTCCCACTACCAACTGACTTTGGAACCCAATACCCTGTTTGCCAAACACCCACCCCCCCTTCCACCTGATGACAACATTTGGCATCTACAACAACAATGCCAGGAAAAACTGGCCCACCACGGTTATCTTCGTTATGAAGTTTCCGCCTTTGCCAGTCCGGGGAATGAATGCCAACATAATCTTAATTATTGGCAATTCGGGGATTATTTGGGTATCGGCGCCGGCGCGCACGGAAAATACACCCAAGACAATACGATCCGGCGGCGCTGGAAAATCCGCCATCCACAGCACTACATGGACAAATCCGGGGGACTGGGGCGGGTTGGCGGAGATATCGAAGTGGAAAATACCCAACGCCCCCTGGAGTTCATGATGAATACATTGAGACTAAGATCCGGTTTTACCCCAGAACAATACGAGCAACGTACCGGCTTACCCTGGATGCCACAAAAAACCGTCATTGATAGGCTTGTGGAGGATCAACTCTTGCAATTTAAAGGCGGATTTGTCTATTGTACCGACAAGGGCTGGAATTTCTTAAACACGGTTTTGGAAGCATTTGCCTGATCCAATCCATCTGATAAATTGGCGCGATTGTGAAAATCCCGGTGTGTCCATTTTTTGGACACAAACATTTTTACTCAAACAATCAAGGAGATAATTAGTTATTCCGCATCCTGCCCACAACTTTTTCCACAATATGCGTGCATAACTCACATGCTCAATCACCTAAAATAATGCAAACCTACAAACAACAATTCATTCAATTCGCCATCGACTCGGGAGCACTGCGATTTGGCAGCTTTACCCTGAAATCCGGCCGCACAAGCCCGTATTTCTTCAATGCAGGGCTGTTCAATAGCGGCAGGCGGCTCAAAAAATTAGGGCAGTTCTATGCCAATGCGCTGCAGCAATCGGGACTGGATTACGACATGCTTTTTGGCCCCGCCTATAAAGGCATCCCTTTGGCGTGTGCCATCGCCATTGCCCTTGCAAGCGAGCACGGCCTGGATGTCCCCTTTGCCTTCAACCGCAAGGAAAGAAAGGATCATGGCGAAGGGGGGCAAATTGTGGGCGCGAACCTCGCAGGTAAGGTTTTGATTGTGGATGACGTTATCACAGCCGGCACTTCGGTCAATGAATCGGTTGTTCTAATTAACCAAGCCGGCGCTGCACCCTGCGGCGTGCTCATTGCCTTGGACCGGCAAGAGATCACCAATACCGGCAAATCCGCGCTCAGCGAAATCAGGCAGCGATACAACATGCCAGTCATCGCCATTGCCACCATGGAAGATGTCATTGCATTTTTAGAAAGCAGCGGCAAATTTACTGAAGAATTAGCTTCCATTCTCGAGTACCGAAAGCAATTCGCAAAAAGTTGACTGCCGCTTAAGACCAGCTAATCTTATAGATGAGATGTTAGATCCCGCTTTCAATCCCTTTTTGATAACCGCCGAGGCGATGCACCGCAGTTGGTCTTTTCTTCTGCGTGGCAGATTGCTGGTCAAACAGACTAAGAATCCACCTCGATTGGTAATAAGAAAGGGATGCGGCGAAACAGATACTGAAAAAGGTTTATTCCCTCTTTTTTTGCCCCCTATTCTTCGAATGACAGCCGTTCTACTAGCAGTCGGCGCCGGGCTAGGGGTTTATACCGCCAATGCCTGGGCGGAGGGCAAAATGTATCAATGGAAAGATAAGGACGGCAATATTCACTATTCCGACACCGTTCCAGCCGATGAATCTGAGCACCAGCGGATTATTTATGATAAGTCTCAGATGCGCAGGCTGAAAGTCGTCGAGCGGGCAAAAACCCCGGAAGAATTGGCCAGGGAGATGCGCCTGGCGCAACTTCGCCGGGAAGAAAAAAAATTACTCGACGAACAATTGGCCCGGGACCGCGCGCTGCTGCGCACCTACCGCAACGAAGAAGATCTGGAACTGGCTCTCAAGGGCCAGCTCAACACCATTGATGCCCGTATCAAAGTCCTGTCGGCCAATATCAAACGCCAATATGCCTTGCTCGATGCCCATATCAAAAAAGCCGCAGATATAGAACGCAAGGGCAAAAAACCCCCTAAAAGCTTGATTGAAAACATCCAGGCCACCCGCCGCCAGATCCAGCAACACCAGTTGAAAATCGCCCACGAAAACAAAGCCAAAGAGCTGGTCAGGCAAAAATATGCCAAAGACCTGCAACGTTTCCGCCGGTTGATGAAGCAAATGCAAAAAGGGATCAAAAAAACCGCCACCACCCGCCCCGATACGGAACCCTCCAGCAAACAGCGGGTGATTCTCAGCGTGGTGCATTGTACGGAAAACCACGATTGCGGCCGGGCCTGGCAGCTGGCACGCATCTATCTGAAAATGCACTCCAGTACGCCGCTTTATATCGACAGCGAGAACATTCTCCACGCCCACGACCCAATCAAGGAAGATGACATCGCCTTGACCGTGGCAAGGATTCACAACGACAAGTACGACACGCTATTTCTGGATGTGCGCTGCAAGCTCTCCACCATCGGTGAGGAAGTCTGCAAAAGCCCCAAAGTCAGGGAAATCCGCGCCGGTTTCGTTCATTTTATCCGGGAGGGATTGAGATCAACCGCCCAATAAGGTGCCAATCCCCCGGTCTGTGAAAAGCTCCAACAGAACTGCGTGCTCAATTCTGCCGTCGATAATATGGACGCTTTGAACTCCACCCTGAAGCGCGTCCATGGCGCAACGAATCTTGGGTATCATGCCCCCGGAGATCGTGCCATCGGCAATCAGGCGCGTCACTTCTTCCAGAGATAATCCGGTCAGCAAGGCGCCTTCTTTATCAAGAACGCCCAAGGTGTTGGTCAGTAAAATGAGTTTTTCCGCGCCCAAAACCTGGGCCATCTTGCCAGCCACAAGATCGGCATTGATGTTATAGGAACCGCCATCCTCGCCCACGCCAATGGGCGCAATCACCGGAATAAAATCTCCCTGCACCAGCATATCCACGACCGAAGGATCAATGCTTTCCACGTCGCCAACGTGGCCCAGGTCGATGATCTCGGGGGCTTGCGTTTCAAGAGATGAAGACTGAAAGGTAATTTTGCGGGCCCGGATCAAATCTCCATCCTTGCCGGTCAATCCCACCGCCGCGCCGCCGTGCTGATTGAGCAAGTTGACGATTTCCTTGTTGACCAACCCGCCCAAGACCATTTCCACCACATCCATGGTTTCGCTGTCGGTGACCCGCATCCCATCCACAAAATGGCTGGTTTTGCCTAGTTTATTTAACAGCTGGCCGATTTGCGGGCCTCCGCCATGGACAATCACCGGATTGATCCCCACCAGCTTCAAAAGCACCACGTCTCGGGCAAAGCTGTGTTTGAGCCCTTCATCCACCATGGCGTTGCCGCCGTATTTAATCACCATGGTCTTGCCCCGGAAACGGCGGATATAGGGCAATGATTCAATTAGAACATGGGCGATCCGACCGGCAAAATCTTCCGGCAAAGGAGGTTGTTTATCCATAATCCAGGGTTTCCTGAAAATTACCAAAAGGCACTTCAAAGGGGTTGTCCAGGGTTTCAATCCATTCTTTAAACCGGGCTTGAATCCGCGACAATGCTTCCTCGTCGTCGGCTTCGAAGCGGAAAACCAGGCTGGGCGTGGTATTGGAAGCGCGCACCAAACCCCATCCATCGGCAAAATCCACGCGCAGACCATCCAGTTTGCTCACTTTGGCATCACTGAAAAAAGTTTCTACCGAGCTGGACAAAGCCTCCATGATTTCCGCTGGCTGCCCTTCACTCATCTCGACGTTCAATTGCGGGGTGGCAACAGAACTGGGCAGCTGGGCAAAGATTTCTGCTGGAGAAAAAGGTTCTGAAGACAAGACTTCCAATAATCTCGCGGCGCCATAAATGGCGTCGTCAAAGCCGTACCAGCGCTCCTTGATTACCAAATGACCGCTAAACTCACCGCCCATTACCGCATTGACTTCTTCCATCTTCTTGCGGATGTTGCCATACCCGGAAGCAGACATCACCGGCCGGCCGCCATGTTGCACGATATAGCCCGCCAGATGCCGGCTGCATTTGACATCAAACACAATGTCACCACCCGGCTCCCGGGAAAGCACATCAGCGGTAAGTACCATCAGCACCTGGTCAGGCAGAATCATCTTGCCTTCCGAATCCACTACCGTCATCCGGTCGCCATCGCCATCAAATGCCAACCCCAGTTCTGCCTCGGCGTCGGATTTAACCCTGGCAATCAATTCCTTCAACGCCTCAGGTTGGGTCGGGTCAGGATCCCGGTCTCCATGGACCTCCACCACCTCGCAACCCAAAGTCCGCAGTAGCATGGGCATGAGAGGATCAGCCGCGCCACCACCGCAATCCACTATCACTTTCATGGGACGGCCGATTTGAATATCCTCCACGACCGCGCCAATATAATCGGCGGTCAAATCCTGGCTTTCCAGCGTCCCCACGCCGGAAGTAAAGTCACCCGTATCGATACGCTGTTTCAATTGCTTCAATTTCTCCCCATGACAAGGCTCGCCTCCCAGGACTATTTTGAGGCCGTTATACTTGCCGGGATTGTGGCTGGCGGTCACCATCACGCCAGACCGGGAAGTCAGATACTGGGTAGCAAAATAAACCAAGGGCGTCGGCACTGGCCCCAAATCAATCACATCCCGCCCGCTGGATTTGATCCCTTCAATCAATGCCTGGGCGTATTCGGCGCTGGAGTCCCGCTTGTCACGGGCGACAACTACCGATTGATCCCCCAAGGAATAGGCTTCACTGCCAATGGCGCGGCCTAAGACAAACAGAATTTCCGGGGTCAAGTCCTCGCCCACCACCCCGCGTATATCGTAGGCGCGGAAAATAGATTCCGGCACTTTGATATCTTCACTGACATTGATAGCGTGTTCTTCAGGCTCTGGCTCGGTGAAGGAGACAGATTGTGGTGCTTGCGGTTTTTCCTCCGCCTTTTCAGTGGTGGCGGATTCTTCCCGAGCTTCTTCAACCACTATTTGTGAAGGCTTTTTAACTACCCTCTGATTCAAGTGCATCAGACGGTTAATCAGCGGCTGTAACTCGTGGAGAATCACCGAATAACTCCCCTGGGCTTGCCCTGCCACCAGATCATTCACCAGGCTGTAAAAAGTGGTTTCATCCTTGCGCAATGCGGCACGAACTTTGCGAAGTCCCAGGAAAAACACCACGCCCAGCACAGCCAATGCCGCCAACCAGGCAATGCCGTATTGCATGGCGCCATTGAATTGTGGTGCGGGCGTCCAGTATATAATTTGCCATGAGGTGCCTGATACAGGTACTTGCCCAGAGATAGGTTCGGATTGTAATGGGTTGTCACCTTTAAGAGCCAGGGTCAAATCCCCCTGTTTCAACGCCATAGCCCCAATTTCGGGGGCGGAAATAGCGCGTTGCAGCCACTTCAAGGAAATACTGGCCAGAATCATGCCAACTGTTTCCCCTTCGTTCTTGATGGCCCTGGCAATAGCGATATGGCGGTCTGGCGATCCAAAAGCATGAACCGCAGGGGGAGGATTGCCTGTTTCGGCTTGGTGGACCAAATCCAAATCCGCGTAGCCCATGGCGGGCTTTCGGCTTTCATCCAGGGAATAGCTGCCCTTGGGCAATAACCGGACCAGTAAAGCACTGGGCACTATCGCAGCCGCTTGCTGTTCTTCATAGCGGAGTACTTCTCCACCCAGGTTTAAAGCATGGATTAAACCAGGATCTCGACTTAAGCCTTCTATCACAGCAATCAAATCCTGACTACGGCTGGCAAGCTGGGCAGCGGCGATTTTGGCGTGGTTACGCAGCTGTTGCTGTTGAAGTTCACGGGTTTGCGTCCAGGAAAAATAATATCCCGCGCCCACAAGCAAAGTCAGCACCAACAACACAGTGGTGAATAATAAAATTAACAATCGGGCCAGGCTCATATTTACATTTCCATGCTCAATGGCGGCCGGTATGGCCGAATCCGCCTTCGCCCCGCTCAGATTCAGAAAAGGCATCGACTACTTGAAAGTCTGCCTGCACCACGGGCACAAACACCATTTGCGCAATCCGCTCGCCCACCTGGATAGTGAAACTTTCTCCCCCCCGGTTCCAGCAAGACACCATTACCTCCCCTTGATAATCAGAGTCAATCAACCCCACTAAATTCCCGAGCACGATGCCATGTTTGTGCCCCAAGCCGGAACGAGGCAACAGCACTGCGGCCAAAGACGGATCGCCAATGTGAATGGCCAGTCCCGTGGGAATCAGAGCCGTTTCTCCCGGCACTAGTATCAGCGGGCTTTCCAGACAGGCCCTTAGATCCAGACCGGCGGAACCGGGAGTAGCATAGCCAGGCAAGGGAATGCTGTCTCCCAAACGCTTATCGAGAATTTTCAGTTGAATTTTGTGCTTCATAACGTTCTGCAATCAAACCAATCAAGCGCCGCGCCAGGGTTAATTTGGAGGCAAGGGGAAGACGGGTTTCTCCACCCGGCCAAAAGACATGCAAAGCATTCTCATCCACCTCAAACCCCTGCTTTTCCCCAACGAGATTGGCGGCGATCATATCCAAATTCTTGCGCACCAGTTTATCTTTGGCATACTGCTCCAAGGATTGGGTTTCCGCAGCGAACCCAACGGAAAAGGGTTTATTATCCAGCTTTGTCACCGTTGCCAGAATATCGGTGGTAGGCACCAATGCCAATTGTATTGGGCCTGTTTGTTTCTTAACCTTGTTTTCCTCTTTTTGAAGTGGAGCGTAATCCGCCACTGCCGCGGCTGAAATAAAAATATCCTGCTTCTCCACGATGTTCATGACCGCGTGGTACATTTCCGCGGCGCTTTCCACCGGGATCAATTTTTCCGCGGCTGGCGGCTGCAACGCTGTCGGCCCTGAAATCAGGGTAACTACCGCGCCAGCTTCGTGTGCTGCCTGGGCCAGCGCATAACCCATTTTCCCGGAGCTGCGGTTACTGATATAACGCACCGGATCGATAGCCTCCCGGGTCGGTCCTGCTGTTATCAACACCTTGACGCCCTGTAACTGTCCCGTTTGCCTTCCATCATCTAAATAGGCCAGTATTTCCGCTGGCTCCAACATCCGCCCCGGGCCGGTTTCCCCACAGGCTTGCTCCCCTTCGGCAGGCCCTAATATCTCTACGCCCCGCTGCCGCAAACTATTGACGTTGGCCTGAGTCGCTGGATGCCGCCACATGGCGCAGTTCATTGCCGGCGCCACCAAAAGCGGACATTCCGCCACCAAGCAAAGGGTAGCTAATAAATCATCCGCCAACCCTGCATTAAGTTTAGCCAGAAAATCAGCGCTTGCCGGCGCCACCAGAATTCGATCGGCCCAGCGCGCCAATTCGATATGCCCCATGGCCGCCTCGCTTGCCTCATCCCACAAAGAAGTCCGGACGCTGCGGCCTGACAACGCTTGGAAGGTCATGGGGGTAACAAAACGGGTGGCCGCTTCGGTCATCACAACTTGCACCTCATCCCCCCGGCGGCGTAAAAGACGCGCCAGTTCTGCCGATTTATAGGCGGCAATTCCTCCCGTCACCCCTAATACAATCCGCCCCCTGCAAGATTGATTCATTGGTCTATGCTTGGATTAGGCATAATCAATAACTTAACTGAACCACTATGGCAATCAACGACTGGCCAATTCAAGAACGACCTCGCGAGAAATTGTTGGAGCGCGGCCCGCAAGCGCTTTCCGATGCGGAATTGCTGGCCATTTTCTTGCGTACCGGCATGCGGGGAAAAAGTGCGGTTGATTTGGCGCGGGACCTGCTTAAAGAGTTTGGTTCGCTGCGCGCATTGCTTGAGGCGGATGCCAAACAATTTACCGAACACAAAGGGCTTGGGTTGGCCAAATACGCCCAACTTCAGGCGGCGATGGAAATTGCCCGGCGCCATCTGCAAGAAACCTTGCAGCGGGGCGAACCCATGAAGGATCCGGAGGTTACCAAGATTTTTTTGCAGCGTCATTTGCGTGATTATCCCTTCGAGGTATTTGCCGCGTTGTTTCTCGATACCCGCCACCGGGTGATTCGCTTTGAAGAATTGTTCCGGGGCACATTGGATGCCAGCAGTGTTTATCCCAGAGAAGTCGCCCGCCGCGCCCTCGAATTAAATGCCGCGGCGGTCATTTTCGCTCATAACCATCCGTCAGGTGTGGCTAAGCCCAGTGAAGCAGACAAAGCGATCACCAAAAAATTGCAAGAAACATTGGCATTATTCGACATCCGGGTATTGGACCACATTATTATTGGCGATGGTGAAATCTATTCTTTTGCCGAACATGGCTTAATCTGAATTCTCACCAATCAAGCGTTTTTCCGCCTCCCGGTATTTTTCCGCCGTTTTGGCAATAACCTCCGGCGGCAGATGAGGTGCGGGTGGTTTTTTATCCCATCCGACCGATTCCAGGTAGTCGCGAATAAACTGCTTGTCAAAACTTGGGGGACTGATGCCCACTTGGTATTGATCCACCGGCCAAAACCTCGAAGAATCGGGCGTCAGCAGTTCGTCGATCAGATATAAGTGCCCTTCCCCGTCCAAGCCAAACTCAAATTTCGTATCCGCGATAATGATACCCCGCCCCTTGGCATATTCGGCAGCCTCTGTGTAAATCCACAAACTGACTTCCCGCACCTTCTGGGCAATTTCCCGTCCCAGTAATTTGACCGTGTGGGCAAAATCGATATTTTCATCGTGGTTGCCAATTTCCGCCTTGGTGGAAGGGGTAAAAATGGGCTCAGGCAATTGTTGGGCCTGCTGCAGTCCTGGCGGCAACGGAATGCCACAGATTGCCCCGTCGCGTTGATAGTCGCGCCATCCGGAGCCAATCAGAAAACCGCGTACAATCGCTTCCACCGGCAATGGCTGTAGTCTTTTCACCACTACCGCCCGCCCACTCACCTGTTCGCGCTCTTCAGGGTCAGGCAATACTTTTTCCAGCGGAATCCCTGCTAAATGATTGACGATTACCTCCTCCATCCTGGCGAACCAAAAATTGGAGAGCCGGGTTAAAATCCGTCCTTTTTCTGGGATAGGGTCAGGCAAAACGACATCAAATGCGGACAATCGATCGGTTGTGACAATCAGCAAATGCTCGCTATCGACTTCATAAATATCCCGGACTTTGCCCCGCCCTAATAATTTCAGGCTTTTCAGGTCAGATTCATACAAGGTTACAGGAGGCATGGGTATTTTTTCCTAAACACATAAAAATGCCATAATGGGATTTTTTATTCATTTTCGCAAGCAATCTTCAACAATATGAGCTGGCTGGGTAAAGTTTTTGGGGGAACTTTCGGATTTATGCTGGGCGGACCGTTGGGTGCGCTGATGGGCGCGGCCATTGGCCATCAATTCGACCGGGGCATGGAAGGCATGGAATCCTTCGCCCGTATCGAGCCAGGCCGGCAGGAACGCATCCAAATGGCCTTTTTCACCGCCACTTTCTCGGTCATGGGCCATCTGGCCAAAGCCGATGGCCGAGTTACCGAGGCGGAAATCGATATGGCCCGCCAAATCATGGACCGCATGGAACTGCCCCAGGAAATGCGCGAAGCCGCCATCCGCCTGTTCAACGAAGGCAAATCCCCCCATTTCCCCTTGGACGACGCCCTGCAACAATTCCGGCACGAAGTGGGGCGCCGCTCGACACTCATCCGGGTATTTATCGAGATTTTATTACAATCGGCTTACGCCGACGGCCATCTCCACCCCATCGAAGAGCGGCTATTGCTCCATATCTGTGAAAAACTGGGCTTCTCCCGCTTCGAATTCCAGGCTTTGAGGGCTTTCATGGAAGCGCAGCTGCGCTTTTCCCAACAGCGTTATCAACAGCAACGCGGTCATTATCACCACAGAAGATCCACTCCCAGATCGCCAAGCCTGTCAGATGCCTATGCCGTTTTGGGACTCTCCCGCAGCGCCAGCGTTGCCGAAGTCAAGAAAGCCTACCGGCGACTGATGAGTCAACACCATCCCGACAAACTGGTCGCCAAAGGGTTACCGGAGGAAATGGTAAAAATCGCCACGGAAAAAACCCAAAAGATCCGGGAAGCCTACGAAATCATCATGCGGACAAAAAAACGTTAAAATGGCGAAACACTCTCTTCTCCGTGCTTGATTAATAAAGTCAATCTTCGATTGTAACGTCTCCATCATTGTAACCCTCTCAAAATATTATTCTTTTGCCTCAAGCCGGAACAATCACCCAATGGATATTAACTACCGCCAATTGGCCCGACAGATTAAAACGTGGGGGGCGGAATTGGGTTTTCAATCAGTGGGCATCACTGATACCGACCTAAGCCAGGCAGAGAAGGAATTCAACGACTGGCTGGCCAACCAATATCACGGCGAAATGAATTACATGGGACGCCATGGCCATAAACGCACCCGACCTCAGGCCTTGGTACCCGCCACTTTATCGGTCATTTCCGTGCGGATGGAATACTTGCCTGAATCCGCTCAGGCCATGGAATCCGTATTAAACCGGCCAACAATGGGATATATATCGCGCTATGCCTTGGGCAGGGATTACCACAAAGTCATCCGTAAACGCTTACAACAGTTGGCAAATAAAATTGAAAAGGCCGTTGGGCCTTTTGGTTACCGGGTCTTCTGCGATAGCGCTCCGGTATTGGAAAAACCCTTGGCCAATAAAGCAGGTTTGGGTTGGATAGGCAAACATACCAACTTGATTGCCTACAAAAATGGCTCCTGGTTTTTTCTTGGAGAAATTTATACGGATTTGCCACTGCCCTCAGATAAGCCGGTTGAAACTTCTCACTGCGGTAGTTGCCGGGCTTGTATTGATATCTGCCCGACCAAGGCCATTGTCGCCCCTTATTTATTGGATGCCCGCCGCTGTATTTCCTATTTGACCATAGAACTTAAAGGTTCCATTCCGGAAGAATTTCGTAAGGCCATTGGCAACAGGATTTACGGTTGCGATGATTGCCAGATAGTTTGTCCCTGGAACCGCCATGCCCAAATGACCCTCGAGACTGACTTTTTGCCCAGGAACCATTTGGATCAGCCAGATCTAAGAGAACTTTTTCTGTGGGATGAGCCAACGTTTCTGGCAAAAACCGAAGGGTCCGCTATTCGGCGGCTAGGACATACACGTTGGTTGCGAAATATTGCCGTCGCACTGGGTAATGCGCCTTCTTCTGAAGCAATTATTCAAGTATTGAAACAACGCCTGAATGACGCTTCCCCGTTGGTTCGAGAACATGTCAGGTGGGCGTTGAATCAGCATATCGAACTAGCGGTGAAAAGGTGAAATCTGCCGCAGTAATACGTGTCGGCATAAGGTATGAAACAGCGCCATGCCTACGTGGATATACCAATAGATCCACACCAATTCCCCACCGGCTTCATGCATTTCAAGCAAAATTTCAAAGCTTTCAGGCAGTTTTCCTTCCGGGGGAATCACCATAAAAATGGCAAATCCCGTCAACCCCTGGTAAGTCACACTCAATAATCCCAATCCTTGGATCAAACCAGGCAATCCCGGCTGAGGACCGCCTGCAGGCAATTTTCCCAAAATTAGCCCTTTAACATCTTCCAATACATACAACAACCCTGCCCTGTTACAAGGCAATATCCGCCTGATTCCTCCATCACGCCCCCCCATTAGCCAAAACCATTTGAGGATGACAATACTCAAGGCCGCCAATCCGAAAAGCTCATGAGCGATAAATGCCCACTTTTCCAAACCTTCCCCCTCGCCGGGCTCTTCCATGATTAAGCTCAAGAAAAGCTGGGCGGTCACAGTGATTGCGAGCATAAAATGCAACCATCTGGTTGTACGGGACCATTCCTCGGCGCCACTTTTCGTCTTACCCAACTTTTTACTCCATCAAAACTCGATTTCGCCTCATTTTTACAAAAAAGGCCCGACAACCGGGAGGTTATCGGGCCTTCCAACATATCGAAGAAAAGGAGATAGATGCAAATTGTACTAGTTCACATTCAATCAACAGGCATCATACCCGTTCACGAATTCTCTGGTAGGCATTTTTCAACTCTTCGCCTACCACCTTTGCAGATTCAATCACATCTTCTGCTACATCCTTGCCTTCCTCTAGTATTTCATCGGCCTTAGTTTTAAAGTGCTCCCACTGTTTTTCCGCTTTGTCCCACTCTTCTTGGAGTTCCATCTTGGCCAAGTGCATTTTGACCTTCAACTCGTCGCGTTCCTGCTTCAATGTCTCAAGCAGCTCATTTATGTCAACTTTTAGCGCCATCGGTTGCCCTCTTTTAATTAATGATTTACAGAATAAACATGCGGCTAACTAACAGGAAATTCAACCCCCAAAATCAATCTTCATCCATCACCAAATCGTCGCCGATTTGTTCCTTTAAACGCTTCAGCTCCATATATTCCTCGACTTTCCTGCGGGCATCGATTTTGTCATCGTCCTTTTTCCACTTGGAAAAAAGCGCTTCAACTTCTTTTTCAATATCAGAATTTTCGTGCTGAGATTTAAAGGTATTGAGATCGGATTTATTCTTATCTTGAGACATCAATTGCCACCTCCCAGACAAGTCAAAACAGTAACACCTATCGTTGAAGTCTTAGCGTAACTGTGACAACAGTTCCTCCATCATGGTTTCAGCCTGATGTAAATAACTCCTTCCAAATAGATTGAGATGATTGAGCACATGGTAAAGATTGTAGAGAATCTTGCGAATCGCATAGCCTTCATCCAAAGGCGTGTTAGCTTCATAGGCGTCAAAAAAATCCCGGCCAAACCCGCCAAAAAGCTCGGTCATCGCCAGGTCTGTTTCTCTGTCCCCCCAATAGCAGGCTGGATCATAAATAACAGGATCACCTGCCACTGTCATCGCCGCATTGCCAGACCACAAATCCCCGTGCAGTAAGGATGGAAAGGGGTGATGTGTAGCAAACAATGCATCCATTTCTCCCAACAGGTTTTCACCGAGCTTCTGTAATCGTCCACCAAAGCCGTTTTTTTCCGCCAATTCAAGTTGAAATCCCAACCGGTGCTCTCTCCAAAAGGCCGGCCAGTCGTCGCTTGCCGGATTGAATTGGGGTGTAGACCCAATCCAATTATTCCTTGTCCAACCAAAATAAGGCTGCTCAATAGCGTGCAAGGCAGCTAATTGTTCACCCAGCACCCTCAGTGCCTTATTAGTAATGGGGACAAAGGGGATATATTCCAATAGCAAATAGGCGTAATCCCCGGTCTCCCCGCAACCAAGGGGTTGGGGAACCTTGACCGTATCGGCATTTGCCAATGCTTGTAGACCTTGTTTTTCTGCTTCAAACATAGCCAGCATCCCTGGCCGGTTGAGCTTGATGAAAAAGCGTTGGCCATTTCCCTCAATCAGCCAGCAGCTATTAATACACCCGCCGCCTTGTTTTTCTGCCTTTTCAACGGAAAACCCGGTGCCTATATTATTTTTTATCTGTCTTTCTAGTGCCTGCCACTGCATAGAAAATGATCCCCTAAAACAAAAAGGGTTATAATAATTCAAGCTTGCCAGCAAGGAGGAAGGCCACCATGGAATCCAAACAATTCACACAATTCCTAACTGCTTTATTGGCTCTGGTATTCTGGTTACCCATTCTATCCGCCCAACCCGACAAAGGGAGGTCCGCCATGACCATGACAATACAATCCCCTGCTTTCTCTCATAACGGAGAAATCCCGCCCCGCTATACTTGTGACGGTGAAGATATTTCCCCTCCTTTGGCCTGGTCCGGCATTCCCGATGGGGCTAAAAGTCTGGTATTGATTGTCGATGACCCTGATGCGCCCGACCCCAAGGCGCCCAAAATGACCTGGGTGCATTGGGTTCTGTACAACATTCCACCAAATACCGCGGGCCTGCCTGAAAATATTTCCCGAAGTGAATTGCCCACTGGCACCTTGGAAGGATTAAACGACTGGAAACGCACAGGCTACGGCGGCCCTTGTCCCCCGATTGGCAGGCATCGGTATTCTTTCAAACTTTACGCTTTGGATACCGTGTTGCCGGACCTTGGCACTCCCACCAAGGCGCAACTGGAAAAAGCGATGTCGAATCATATTTTGGATAAAGCGGTTCTGATTGGCACTTATCAACGCCATTAGCCCAAATGGCAATGCCGACAATCGCCAAATAAGGGAAGATAAAAATAAGCATGTCAACCGATACTTGTGATCTTTGCCGGGCTTCTAATTTCGCAATTGTCGCTCAGCCTGGCAAAGATCATTGTCAAATCGGGTTATGCCGCCGATGCGGTCTTTTTTTCGCCACCCCAAGATTAGACGCATCCGAGCTTGAAGCGTTTTATCATTCACAGTTTACTGGAGATGCCGGCAGCAAAGCCTTGAGTCAAGGAGGTTTTCCCCGGCAAAAAAAAATCCGCTCAGAAGAAAAACATGTAAAATTCTGGGCCCTGCCAAAAGTGTTAGAACAATTTTCACCCGAGGGACGACACATTCTGGATCTTCGTTCCCGCTCTGGCGCATTGTCACAAGCCTTAACTCAGCAGGGAGCTGATGTCGTTACGGTTGATCCGTTCCCGGCCAACCTCAATTATGCCCGGCAAGTCCGGAACCTTAACCAGACACGGCTGGTTTCCACCACCGAAATTCATTTGCTGAATGATTTTAAGCAAGCCCAGTTCGATGCCATCACTGTGCTCACTATCCACTTACTATCTCACCTCCTATCCCCCCACCTTTTTTTACAAAACGCATGGCGGGTACTAAAACCTGGAGGATGGATTTTATTAATTGAAAAAGATGTGCTTCGTCCAAATTACAAGCCTGCTCGTCCAACGCCTTTTTCCAGCGGAACAGCGCACCAATTTCATCTCACTAAAGAAACCCTGGCTTTGTATTTACAGGCTGCCGGTTTCCAAATCATCCAATGCCGACTCGATTCTGATTTTGCCACAAGCCAAAACCAAATCGTCTACGCCGTAGCTAGAAAGGCTGAACAGACTCCGGTTATTTCCACTAATTTATTTACCCCTGCCCGACACCATTTTGACGCTTATATGCAACGCTGCCGCAAACTAGAGTTATTCCGGTTTGGCTATGCCTTTACTGGTCAACTACGGCGGCGAAAACAAAAAATTCTCAGAAAATTAAAATCGGTTTAAATACGATCTACCGACAAATCAATGGCACTTCCTTTTTTTGCCTATTCCGGATTTCTTTTCCTTTTTTTTATCATCTTTATTCCTTCAGGGAAAATCATTTGGGGAAGCTACGCCGCGCTAGTGATTCCACTTTCTGCCCGTTACCTCCCAAACTATTGGGACAGCGTAAAACAAAGCTTTTTATTTAAATGGATTCTTGTCTATCTGGGTTATCTTCTCTTGAGCGCGTTCTGGTCCCCGGTTTTTGACTTGAGAGAATTTATCTACCGGGTCGGCGGCGCTTTGACCATGGCCCATTTCGTCCTGTTGACCGCCGGTTTGAAAACCGCTTTTCCTGATCGCTTTGATCGCTTGCTGAGCGGCCTTTGCCCTTGGGTGGGCGCCATTGCCCTGCTGGTCATCACCCTTTGGTATAGTGACCACCCCTTCCCAACTTCGCGCATGGAAGGGTTTGGCTATCTGACCCATCCTATCCGCAGCAGCGCTGCATTTGGTGTGTTTGCCCTGATCGCCTGGCAAGCGTTATATCATTACCGTGTGATTTGGCTTCGTTTGTTATTTTTCAGCGTTTTTATTGTCATTCTCGCTTATCTCAGTGTTAGTTGGACACGCACCGTCTTAATCGCTTTGTTTGCCAGTGTAATTGCCATGCTGGTGCTCAAACGCCACCGGATTCCCCTGTTTCTTATGTTAGGCCTGATACTTCTCGTGGCCACAATCCTTTGGTGGCTGCCGGATTTTTCCGATAATCTCTTGCGGGCTATGCCCTATCGCCGTCTGATTTGGATGGATGCGCTTGAAAAAGCCTTGCAGCATCCCTGGTTTGGCAGCGGATTTTTAGCAGACACCTCTGGCACACTGGTGCTGAGTAATGGCCAACCCTACCGTTATGGTGACGCCCATAGTTTTTTCATTGCCAATTTTCGCGACGGCGGCGTTGTCGGCTTATCGCTGGCGCTGACGATGCTGGGACTGGCGCTCTATGTTACCTTGCAAGCAGGCCGGGAATCCGGCCGCTACCTTCACTTGGCCTTAATTATTTACGGAATTATCTGCGTCACGCCCAATGAATGGGAATTGTTGACCGGCACCAAGGAAGGATGGATGTTTTTCTGGCTGCCGCTGGGACTGGCCGTGAGCGATGAAATCAAACTCAAACGGTTGAATTATCCCTCGAACAAGCCCTTGATACGACTAACGACCTTGGGCAAATCGTCGGTAAGTTCGCCTTGAGGCACGCTGAAAATCTCTCCTTGCCCCAAAGGAACCGCCGCCCCATGTTCGTAGAGCCAGCGGTGAATACGCTCCAAATCCCGCAAATAACCAATCAACCCCGTGGAAAGCAATGCCATGCCTACCCGCCCAATCACGGATGCATCGGGAGAACGGTAAAGCAACAATTTTGATAGATGCACTACCAAACGATGCAATAACGGAAAACGAACGGGCAACGGATAAATGGCCAAAGGCTTTTGGAGACGGGCGACTTCCACCATCATGGAGATACTGTCGCCAGTAACCACAAACGCATCGGCCAAGCCCAACAGAGCAAAATAGGGATTGTCTTCGTCTGTGCCCCAACGAAAGACGCGTAAATCCGGATCATCGATTTCGGCCAGTGCTTTTGATACCTCCGCCGGCGTGCGGCGGCTAGTGCAAACATATAAAGTACCAGTTCCCGCCAGGGCACGGGATTTTTCGAGAATATCGTGGAGAACTTCTCTATCCAGCCGGTAAGGCTGCGTCACCCCGCCAATTAAGACAGCCACCAACGGACGGGGAAAACCGGAAAAGCGTTTTTCCCAGTATTCCACAGCTTCGGCAATTTTCTCTTGTGGCGGGTACATCAAGGGCAACCCAAAAGAAAATGCCTTGGGATGCTGTGGCAACGCATACTGAGCAGGCGCCAGTACCAGATCATAAGGCGCCCAATAACGCTTGGGGCGTCCCAGTAAAACAATCTTGGCATGCCCCCCTGACTGCGCTTTAATCCAGGCCGCCACCATGGCGGGACGCCTGCCCACGGTGATGACTAAATCCGGCCAGGGCGGGGAAAGATCATCGGTTTTTGACAGGTCCACATGATAGAGGGAAGGCTTAAAACGCGGCTTGCCTTTATCGTAGCGGGACTTAAAATGTATGGTTTTCCATTCAAAGGGCCATTGCAATGCCTTGGCAATCCTTTCCACCTGGGCATTGTCCCCAAGCTTATTGCCCACGACTAACCATACCTTAGGCAGTTTTTTATCCATTGATCTTTAAAACTTGATGAACGTCGAAAAAAAATTGACTTGGCTCCACAATCCCCATCCCAATGCCGCTTGCACCATCATTGCCGA
The DNA here is from genome assembly GCA_001566965.1 of Methylothermaceae bacteria B42. Classification (NCBI taxonomy): domain Bacteria; kingdom Pseudomonadati; phylum Pseudomonadota; class Gammaproteobacteria; order Methylococcales; family Methylothermaceae; species Methylothermaceae bacteria B42. The sequence continues at coordinate 29,473 of LSNW01000007.1, forward strand.
AGTGGCGCAAGCCCACGATGGCAGCCTGGGCATGGCCCACGCCTTCATCGACGCCATAGCCACCACCGGCGCCGATGCGGTCAAATTCCAGACCCATATCGCCGCCGCGGAAAGCACGCCGGGAGAACCGTGGCGGACCCGCTTCAGTCTACAAGATGAGACTCGCTATGACTATTGGCGGCGCATGGAGTTCACCCCCAAACAATGGCAAGGCCTGAAAGAACATTGTCAGGATCTGGGACTGTTGTTTTTGAGCACGCCTTTTTCCGATCAGGCTTTTGAGCTGCTGCAAAAGATAGGCGTTGCCGGCTGGAAAGTGGCTTCCGGGGAAATCACCAACCGTCCGTTGCTGGAAAAAATGGCGCATACCGGGTTGCCTATTTTGCTCTCTACGGGCATGAGCACCCTGGATGAAATCGATCAGGCGGCAGGCTGGATCAAGCCCTTTCCCACCCCCCTGGCGGTCATGCAATGCACTTCCCAATACCCTTCCAAGGCGGAAAACATCGGCCTGAATAATATCCCGTTGTTTAAAGAGCGCTATGGGGTGGCCGGATTATCCGATCATTCGGGAAAGATTTACCCTGGCCTGGCCGCCGTCGCCCTCGGCGCCAAAGTCATTGAAGTTCATGTGACGCTGAGTCGTTTCATGTTTGGCCCGGATGTCCCCGCATCGCTCACTGTCGAAGAGCTGACCCAATTGGTGGAAGGCATCCGCTTTACCGAAGCCATGCTGGCCCATCCCCTGGATAAAACCTGTTTACCGGAACCGGTACGGGAGTTGCGTCGGATTTTCATGAAAAGCATTGTTGCCAGCGAAGACCTTGCTGCGGGAACTACTTTGACCGAATCCCATCTGACCATCAAAAAACCCGGCACGGGCATTCCCCCTTTTGAAATCCACCAGCTGATAGGCAAACGCCTGCGCCGGGATGTCAGCAAAGACCAACCCTTGAGTTGGCATGACTTGGATACCCCATGAGCAAACGTAAAATCTGCGTCGTCATCACCGCCCGTCCCAGTTATGCCCGTTTCCGCACTGCCATGGCGGCGATTGCCGGGCACCCCGATCTGGAACTGCAAATTGTCACCGCCGCTTCCGCCATTCTGGAACGGTTCGGCTATCCGGACCGGGTGATAGAAGCCGATGGTTTCAAGATCGATTACAAGCTCCATACCATGCTGGAAGGCGGCAATTTAATCACTTCGGCCAAATCCACCGGCCTGGGCATCATCGAGCTGGCTTCGGTTTTTCAAGCGTTGCAGCCCGATGCCGTGGTCACCATCGCCGACCGGTTCGAAACCCTGTCCACCGCCGTGGCGGCCTCCTATATGAATATTCCCTTGATTCACATTCAAGGGGGTGAAATTACCGGGAATATTGATAACAAAGTCCGCCACGCCATCACCAAACTCTCGGACCTGCACCTGGTCGCCTCCACCCCGGCCCGGGAGCGGGTGATCGCCATGGGCGAAGCACCCGACAAAGTCCACGTCACCGGCTGTCCTTCCATCGATATCGCCCGGCAAGTCATGGAAGATCCGGAAATCAAAGTGGATATTTTCGCCACTTACAAAGGGGTGGGACCCAGGATTGATTGGCATCGGCCTTATCTGGTGGTCCTGCAACACCCGGTCACGACGGAAACCGAATCCGCCCTGCAGCAAATCGAAGAAACCCTGCACGCAGTTCATGACTGCGGCCTGCCGACCCTGTGGTTCTGGCCCAATATCGACGCCGGTTCAGACGTGGTGTCCCATGGCATCCGCGCCTTCCGCGAACGCTACAACCCGGCCAACATTCATTTCTTCAAGAATATGCCGCCGGAAGACTTTCTCCGTTTGCTCTACCATAGCCTGGCGATTGTGGGCAATTCCAGCGTGGGCATCCGGGAATGTGCTTACCTGGGCGTGCCGGCCATCAATATCGGCAGCCGCCAGCAAGGCAGGGACCGGGGCCGAAATGTGATTGATATCGGCTATGACCGGCGGCAAATCATGCAAACCATCCAATCCCTGAAAAACCAACCCCGCCCCCCTTCGGACTTCATTTATGGAGACGGTCATGCGGGCCGGAAAATTGCCGAGATTTTGGCCCAGGCGCCCCTTTCCTACAGTAAATAAGCTATGCATCAAAACATTCTGCTGCCGGTGGAAATCAAAAACCGCGAATTGGATGCCATGATTCTTCTAGCGTGCATCTTGGCTGAACAAGGAAGTCACGTCATCATGGGCGATAGAAGAACCATTAAAGTAAATATCCACCATTTTCCCCGCAGCTTGTATCTGGGAAAAAGCGTGACCGGTGATATCAACAAACATTACCGTTACTATCAGCGCTTGGGACACACGGTTACCGCCTTGGATGAAGAAGGCTTGGTGATTTACTCCAAAGACATTTATCTTACCCGCCGGGTGGGCGTGGAGACTTTACGTCATGTGAGCGCTTTATTTGCCTGGGGTAAAGAAAACGCGGGAATCTGGCAATCCTGTCTGCCAAAAGAACAAACCGGAAAAGTCCATATCACTGGCAACCCTCGGTTTGACCTGCTTAGAACCCCGCTGCGGGAAATCTACCGCGAACAAGCAGAAAAATTAAAACAACGGTATGGCCCTTATGTCTTGTTTAACAGCAACTTTCATTGGGTCAACACACGCAACCAGTTTTACACCCGCTTACCGGACCCGGATGATATCGCCTCGGGAAAAATCCCCGTCCCCCCTTTTTATAATCCGGAACTGGCCCGTTACCGGATCGGACTCTTTCGGGCCTTTTTGGATGCCCTGCCCCAACTGGCGGAACAGTTTCCCGGCGTTCAATTCATTCTCCGCCCCCACCCGGCGGAAAATCCAGCGCCTTGGGAACAAGCCACCGCCCATCTTGTCAATTGTCACGTCATCCACGAGGGCGAAGTGATTCCCTGGATCTTAGGCAGTCAGGCAGTGCTTCATCACAGTTGCACCACCGCGGTTGAAGCGACGGTATTGGGCAAGCCGGTAGTGTGTTACCGGCCGTTGAAAGACGAGGCACTCGACCCGGAATTACCTATCCGCCTCAGCCGCCAGGCAACTTCAGAGGCAGCCCTTATAGAACTATTTGGAGAAATCCTCTCATCGCAAACAACTTCGAATCCGAAGCCCATCCCAGATTATTTAAAGCAGCATGCCGCTGCCTTGGAAGGCGAGCTGGCGAGCGACCGAATCGCCAAGGTCATGCGCACCCTGCCCGCGGAACATTATTCCTGGCTTGACCGGTTGAACGGCTGGCAAAAAAAACAAATCAAACAAATCAGAAGAAAACTAAAAGCGTGCTTGGGCAAACCGGTCCGCAGCGCCAATCCCCATATTTTCGCCCCCACCCGTTTGGAAGAAGTCAAGGAGCGAGCCAACGCTTATGGCAAATTATTGAACCGTTTTGACCGGGTTCAGATAGAAGAACTCCACCCTAATGTTTTCCGATTTCAGAATCATGTGGCAAGATAAAACGGTTTTAGCAGTGGTGCCGGCCCGGGGCGGCAGTAAAGGCATTCCCCGTAAAAATTTGTGCAAAGTAGGAAACCGCAGCCTGATTGGCTGGGCCGCCCACGTCACTCAGCAACTCCCCTGGATTGACTTGGCGATTTTATCCACAGACGATCCGGAACTGGCCGAGGAAGGCCGCCAATATGGCCTTCAAGTACCTTTTCTCAGACCCCGTGAACTTGCCACGGATACCGCTTTAGGCATTGATGTCTGGCGCCATGCCTGGCTGGAAGCGGAAAAGTGGCAAAGTAAAACCTTCGAGCTTGGTCTTTATCTTCAACCCACGACCCCATTACGGCAACCGGAAGATATTACCCGCACATTGAAAACATTAGTTTCTGGTTCTTACAAAGCCGCGACTACTATCGCACCGGTTCCCGGCCATTATGTTCCCGAGAAAATCCTTATCCTGGAAGACAATTGCTGCGTGGCCCCTTATTTACCCGAGCAAGTCGTCTCCAATCGCCAACAGGCAAAAAATTATTACTACCGTACTGGTGCTTGCTATGCTGCGTGGCGCAACACCATTGTCAATGAACGAACCCTCATCGAAGCTGACTGTGCCGGTGTGATCATCGAGTCATTTACGCCCAATATCGACGACCCCATAGAATTGGAATTTGCCAATTTCTTATTCCAGAAAGCTTCACGGGAATAGTGATAACGTCGAAATTTACCTGACTCACGCTCCGCTTGCCGTATACTACGGAATTTCGGTATCTTATTGTTCATGATTAAAACTTACCGTAACCAAGCGCTGGCCCTGGCGGGGCTGGCCCAAGCCGTTCACTTGGTACAACAAATCGCCAAACGGGGGCATGTTGACCGCGAAGCGATGGCAAACAGCATTGCCAGTATCTTGAAAATCGATGCCGACACGGTGGATGAAATCTACGGCGGCCCGGCAGGGGTACGCGATGGCTTGCTCAAATTGCTTCAACAATTGGGCGCCCGCCAGCACATCGATCCGGAGCACGCCCGTTATTGCGCCATGCTGGTTTTTCTGCAGGGGAAATTCGCCCAGCAACCTAAAATGCTACAGCAAGTTCGTGAAGGGGTTGCGAAAGCCGCGGAAAAAGCGGAGCAAACTTCAGTACTGGATGATGAAGTGCTGGAGATTCTGGCCAACACTTATCAGCAAACCCTGAGCACCATCGGGCCAAAAGTAATCATTTCCGGAGAGCGAATGTACTTGTCAGATCCCGATAACGCCATTAAAATACGCGCCCTGCTATTGGCGGCAATCCGCTCCATTGTACTCTGGAAACAATGCGGCGGCGCCCGCTGGAAATTCCTGTTCAACCGCCGCCGGCTGCAACAAGCCACCCAAGCGTTGTTGGATAGCATATAAATTCAATGCTCATTGAAGCCGAACAACTTTACTGTTTCTATGGTAATCATTGCGCCGTAGAAAATTTGAATCTGTCCCTGGATAAAGGGGAGATAGTGGGTTTTCTCGGCCCTAACGGCGCGGGCAAAACGACAACGATGCAGATGTTATGCGGCACCCTGGCGCCCAGTGCCGGGCAAATCCGCATTAATGGCATTGATCTGTTGGAAAAGCCCAAACAAGCCAAACGCTATTTGGGGTACTTGCCGGAAATTCCGCCGTTGTACCGAGAATTGACCGTCAACGAATATCTGGATTATTGTGGGCGATTACACGGACTGAAAGGCCCCTCCCTGACACAAGCCAGGGAAAGCGCCAAAGAGCGCTGTGGACTGACTGATGCCAGCACTCAATTGATTGGCAATCTCTCCAAGGGATACCAACAGCGGGTGGGCATTGCCCAAGCCATCCTGCATTCCCCGGAAGTAGTCGTTTTGGATGAGCCGACCGTGGGATTGGATCCCAACCAAATCCGGGAAATCCGGGAACTCATCCGGGAACTGGGTCAGGAACATGCGGTTCTCCTCTCCTCCCACATCCTGCCGGAAGTCCAGGCTTTGTGCAGCCGTGTCATGATTATTCACCAGGGTAAAGTTGCCCTCAACGAATCCACGGCAACCCTGGAACAGCATGTGCATTCTTCGAGTTTGATTCTGGAAACCCGCTGGCCCGTCGATCTCGAATGCCTGACCCATTTAGATGGTGTCCAGTCCATCAAGCCAATTTCTGAGATCCGCCACCGCTACCAAATATTTCACGACAAGGAAGTCAATCCAGCGGAAAAAATTGCCGCCATTATCGTGGCCAAGCGTTGGGGTTTATTGGAATTGACACCCGTCCGCCAATCCATTGAACAAATTTTTGTCGAAATTACCCGGCAGGAAAAAGAATCCGACGAGGCAGAAGCATGAATGCTTTTACCATTGCCGCAAGAGAACTGCGCAGCTTGTTCCTTTCCCCTTTGGCCTGGTCCATCCTGGGTGTGGTGCAGTTGCTGCTGGGGTTTATGTTTTTGACCCAGGTGGAATATTTTCAAATGATTCAGCCGCGCATTGCCGCCCTGCCTGATAGCCCCGGCGTGACCGACTTGGTGGCGGTCCCCCTCTATGGCAATGCCGCCGTCATACTCCTGTTGGTTTCGCCTTTGTTGACCATGCGTTTGATCAGTGAAGAACGGCGCAACCAGACGCTTAGTTTGTTGTTTTCCGCCCCCGTTTCCATGACTGAAATTATTCTCGGGAAATTCCTCGCGGCTTTTTTCTTCATGGCTTTGGTAACATTCATGATTACGCTCATGCCGCTTTCCCTGCTGATGGGCACCTCCCTGGATCTGGGCAAACTCGCCGCCTGCGCGACGGCTTTACTGCTGTTATTGGGCGCTTTTAGCGCCATCGGATTATATATGTCCACCCTGGCCACGCAACCGATGGTGGCTGCCGTTGCCACCTTTGGAATTTTGCTATTGCTGTGGATCATCGACTGGAGCAGTACCATTGGCACGGGCAGCGGGGAAGTTCTGGAATACCTGTCCATGCTCCGGCACTTTGAAAATCTACTCAAGGGTATGATCAGCAGTACCGATGTGATGTATTTTCTTCTGGTAATGCTAACGTTTATTGTCCTTAGTATCCGCCGCCTGGATGACGACCGATTGCAAAAATGAAGATCACCAGAAATATTCACCAGCAACTGCGTTGGCAAAATTTCATTTTTACCCTGCTTTTCCTGGTGCTCGTAGGTCTGTTGGCGTGGGTATCACAGCGTTTCGAATTCCAATGGGACTGGACTGCCAATAACCGCAATACACTTTCCGAAGCAAGCCTGAAGGTACTGGAACAACTGGATAAGCCGGTCAAGATCACCGCCTTCGCCCGGGAGAATAATGAAATCCGGGGCCCCATCAAAGAGCTGGTAAAACGCTATCAGCGCCGCCAACCCCAAATCAGTCTGGAATTTGTCAATCCCGACTTGCATCCAGATCAGATACGGGAATTGGGCATCACCATGGACGGTGAATTAAGAATCGAATACGGCAAACGCAGCGAATTATTGCAAACCCTCGACGAGCAATCCTTGACCAACGCGTTGATGCGGCTGGCGCAATCCCAAGAAGCCAACATTCTTTTCCTCGAAGGTCACGGGGAACACTCCCCTTTGGGCGATGCCAATTTTGACTTGGGGCAGTTTGGCCGCACATTACAGGCCAAGGGATTTAAAATTCATCGATGGAATTTGGCAAAACAACCAGACCTCCCGGATAATACGGCGGTACTGGTCATCGCCAGCCCCCAGGTACCCTACCTGCCAGGGGAGATAAAAAAAATCCAGACCTTTCTTGACAAAGGTGGCGCTTTGCTCTGGCTGGCAGAACCCGGAAAACCCATGGGACTTGAGAAAATCGCCAAAACGCTTGGCATTCGTTTTCTTCCTGGCACTATTGTCGATACCACGGGCCAATTGTTAGGCATTCAAGACCCCACTTTCGCGCTGGTGGCGGAATATCCACCCCATGCCATCACCCAAGGATTTGAAAAAATCACGCTTTACCCCCAAGCCGTGGCTATAGAAAGAGCACCGGAAAGTCCATTTACAGGGGAGCCTTTTTTAAATACCTTAGCCCGGTCCTGGACCGAGACAGGCCCGTTTTCAGGGGAAATCAAGTTTGACCCAGATAGCAACGAACAAGAAGGGCCACTGACCCTGGGCATGGCGCTTACCCGGGACATTGAATCACAATCAGACTCCAAAAATGCAACCGTCAAAACCCAACGAGTTGTTGTTATCGGAGACGGGGATTTTTTGGCCAATGCCTATTTGGGCAATGGCGGCAATCTTGATTTGGGCGTCAATGTCATTCAATGGCTGACCCATAATGACCAATTCATTAATATTCCCGCTAAAACCGCGCCGGACAAGCAATTAAATCTCTCTAGTGCAGCAGTAGCCTTCATTGGCTTCTTCTTCCTCCTGGGCCTGCCTTTGCTTCTGATTGGCACCGGCGTGGTGATTTGGTGGCTGAGAAGGAAGCGTTGAGATGCTGGGTAGTCGTTGGTTGCTCAATCTATTTTTACTCATCGCCATAGCAGGTTTGGGTGTGTGGGTTTACTGGCTGGAAAAGAAACCGGAAGCACCTCAAACCACATTGCTGGATCTGAATCCAGAAGCGATAGACGCTATTGTCATTCAAAAACAGAAAGGCCGGATTGAGTTACGCAAACAGGGGGATCATTGGCAAATGACCCGCCCTTATCAAGCCCGGGTGGATTCCTACCAAATAGAACAACTCCTCTCTCTGCCCAAACAAACCAGTCAAGCTCAATACCCGGCTTCGGAGGCAACTTTATCCAACTTTGGCCTGTCGCCCCCTAAGGTCACCGTCATATTAGGGGAAACCCGCATAGATTTTGGTAATACCCAACCGATTGATGGCCGCCGCTATGTTAGGGTTGGCGATACTTTACATTTAATCGACGACTCGGTTTTTCCGCTTTTAACCGCCCGCGCCAGCGACTGGGTAACGCGTAAACTACTCCCCAGCGACGAAATCCGGGCTTTAACCTTGCCGGGCTGGAAAATCCGCCTTTCCGAAAAAGGCACGTGGCGCTCAGAACCAGAAGCGTCCCAAGAAACTTTGGCTCAGTTTGTGGACACATGGCGCCAAGCCCGGGCCATTCAAGTCAGCCCTTTAAAAGGCAAACCCAAAAGTGCTTCCGAAACGATTACTGTCCAGTTAAAAGATCAAACCCTCAAGTGGATCATCCAGCAACAGGAGCCTGAGCTGATTCTTCTCGACCCACGACAAAAGCTGCGTTATCACTTTTACGGCAGCAGCGGCAAAAAGCTGCTGGCGCCTGAACTGCCAAAAGCAAACGGCAAAAAATAACATGCCCGAGCTGCCTGAAGTCGAGACCACCCGGCGGGGTCTCGAGCCCCATCTTATCGGGCGTCGATTTATAAGAGTCACCGTCTATCAACCCCGATTGCGCTGGCCAGTGCCGGGAGACATGGAAAAAAAAGTTTGCGGCCATGAAATCCAGGCGGTGAAACGGCGGGGAAAATACCTTTTGATTGAAACCGACGATGGCACTTTAATCCTGCATTTAGGGATGTCCGGGAGCCTACGCCTGTCTTCTTCCCTCCATCAAAGCAGTCCCCACGATCATGTGATTTTTACCCTGGATAACGGTACCTGCCTTATTTTCCGGGACCCCAGGCGGTTTGGGGCGGTGTTATGGACTCCATCCCTACCTGAATCCCACCCTTTGCTTCGTCACCTAGGTCCAGAACCCTTAGATGACCAGTTTGACGGCGATTACCTTTACCGACAATCAAGGCATCGCAAACAAAACGTTAAATCCTTCATCATGGATCAACACATAGTCGTTGGGGTCGGAAATATCTACGCCAATGAAGCATTGTTCTGCGCCGGCATTCGCCCTACCCGCGCAGCCGGGAAGATTGCCAAACAACGCTACCAACGGCTCAGTCAATGCATCAAGGAAGTGCTATTGCGCGCCATTGGCCGGGGAGGAAGTACTTTAAGGGATTTCGTTAATGAACAAGGACAACCGGGTTATTTCCAGTTAACTTTGAATGTTTATGGGCGGGAAGGACTGCCCTGCCCCCGTTGCGGGAAGCCTATCAAACGTATCACCTTGGGGCAGCGGGCGACCTATTACTGCCCCCGCTGCCAGCATTGACACAGCAATCAGAAGGTAAATTCTTCATCCAGCGGCGCCTCTTCCCCGCCGCCATTTTCCTCGCCTGCTTCGGGTGAACCGGCCTCATCCAGCAAACCTTCGGCCTCGTCCCCCATTTCTTCCAGCTTGTCCTCGAAACGGGCACCCATATCAATACTCACCGTAGTGCCTGTGGGCAGGGTCAGTTTATGACCTACTTCGGTAAAAGAAAACTGTAATTTGGCTTTCAGGGTTCTGGGACCTGCAATCAAATAGCGCTTTTTCCCCTTTTTGTCAATCAGGGCGGATTCTACGTCTTCCCCGACCGTATGTTTAAATGTCTCTGCAATCAAATCTTCCTGGCCACCCTGAGAAAAATAGCCAGAAAATTGAATTTTATCGCCAGTGGGCACGCCCAATCCTGTCGCAGTGGCGAAAAAACCTTTCAATTTTGTGCGCGCCATGACGTAACCGTTAGGCCCAGGCGGGAATGAATGCTGAAAGTCAATGACCACTTCTCTCGGCTCCCCGATGGCAACAAAGGTCACATTGTGAATACTCAAAATATCCCGCTTGCTGTCACTAAAGCATATTTGCGGGGTTTTGCCCGCTTCACTGGGGAGAGCTTTAACTCCGGGATAAGCTCCTAAAATGTTAATACAAGTCTCCTCCTCGCCCTTAGGAATCAGTCTCTTTCCTTGAATGATTACTTCAAACGCATACAATTTGGTGCTTAGCAACAAGACACCTAAACCAACTAGTCGAGCGACTTTCCTCAGCATACATTCCCCCACCAAATACAGTTCAAATTCCACACCGAAAATCCGGAGAATAACGCAGTAAATGCTATTCTTACCGTACCATTATAATAGAACATGCCTATAAAGATTTGGCAGCTTGAGATTGCTTTAGTACGGGGGTATTTTTTTCCGTGAGACGTTGTAAACTCTTCCATATGGGCTTGATGGCGGCCAACCAGACCGCCAAAACCGACGGAAGAAATGCTTCACCGCCTTAGCTGTGCAAAATTTATAGGCAAGTATATAGAAACGCCGGACTTCAGGTCCGGCGTTGTTATTTTTGCACGTTAAGGTTGAATCTTAGCTTAAAGGCCACATGGGCGTATCGCCGCCTTTTAGCAGCACGTTCCAGTAATACCAAGGCAGGAAATATTTCTTAAAGTAGTACATGCTGCGGCGCTCCTTGCTTTGATCGATGGGGAACGTTTCCTTGGGTTGCAGGTTATAGTCAAATTCAGCCAACACCAATTTGCCGTAGCCTGTCACCAGCGGGCACGAAGCGTAACCATCGTAAGCGGCAATTCCCTCCCCTCCGGCCAGGTCGGTCAATAAATTACTGACCACAACATAAGTCTGGCTTCTAGCAGCGGCAGCGGTTTTGGAATTGGGCGTACACGTACAATCGCCCAATCCGTAGATGTTTTTGTACTTAACGTGGCGCATGGTGTATTTGTCCACCGCCATCCAACCGCCTTCACCCGCAAGTGGGCTTTGCTTGAGGAAATCAGGTGCCCGCATGGGAGGGGTCACATGTAGAAAGTCAAACGAAAGGGTTTCTTTTTCCCCACCACTGACTGCTTCAAAGGTAGCTTCTTTTTTATCGGGATCAACGGCCACTAAGTGATGCTGGAAATGGGTATCGATAGCTTTGCGCTTCAATACTTCGTTTAAGGTTTTGGAATACCGCTTTACGGGGAAAATCCCAGGCGCTGCGGAATAAAACATGAGTTTGGTTTTACCCCTGACATTCCGCTTGCGCCAGGCATCGTCCGCCAGATAGGTAATCTTTTGGGCCGCGCCGGGGCATTTGAATGGCGGTTTGGGCTGGGTAAAGATGGCCGTGCCACCAGAAAAATTCTTGATTGCCTCCCAGACCTGGGGCGCCAAATCATATTCATAAATGGAAACCACGCCGATATTTTTTTGCAAGGCTTCCTTCAAGCCAGGCACTTGTTCCCAATCAATTTGAATCCCGGCAGCCACTACCAGGTATTCATAATTGACGGTGTTTCCACTGGTTGTTTTTAAACAATTGTTATCAGGATCAAAGGTATCCGCCCCGTCCTGAATCCATTGCACCCCTTCCGGAACCACCTTTGACATGGGCCGCCAGGTAGATTTGGGTTTCATTTCCCCGCCGCCGACCAATGTCCATCCCGGTTGGTAGTAATGGACATCCTTGGGCTCGAGTACTGCGATATCCAAATCTGGTTCAATTTTTTTCAAATGCGCGGCAACTGCCAGACCTGCAGTCCCGCCCCCGACAATGACTATTTTGTGAGAAATCGTATCAGCCATAATTCTTAATCCTCTTAAAATTCCAATTTTTTAGATTATTTTGTTATAAGCATAAAACAAATGCGTAATTATGATAACCAAGTCGTTCCTTCATGGGAAGTGATGTTTATTCACAAAATCTGTGGAAAGCTCTGTGCAAAAGTCCGGAATTGCTTGCTTTCCATACCCTGCCAGAGATTGTACAAATCCTAGGCAGCAATCTTCCCATGCAAAAACTTCAGAAACCGACGGGCATCTTCAGCCATACGGCTGTTGTTGAACAATACCCAGTTAGGCTTATCAAAAGCAACCTTTTCCGCTAAAAATTCAAAATCTTCCTCTGAATAGCTGTAGTGGTAGTGATAAGCAGGTTTGCCGTGCAGGCGAAAATAATTCAGCCGTTGCGGCAAAGGCGTCCGGAGAAAAGGATCGACTGCATGAATCAAGCCTAATTCTTCGATTAAAGGCAAAACAATCTCATCCGTCCAGGCAGGCCCTCTTGGTTCAAATACTAAAAGCAACGCTTGGCGGTCTATTTGGCTGAGAAAATACCGCATTCGGGAAAAATTTTCAGTACAAGGTTCAAAACTGCGGGGAGTTTGCAGAACGACAGCAGAGGCTCGAAGCGCTTGGGCAATTTGAATGGTTTGTTGCCACGCTTTTTGGGTAAGCTTGTTCCACCGAAATGAACCGGCCTGCGTTTTTTCTTTGCCTAAAAGCTGCATTTTCAAGCGCCTGTAGGTGGGACTACTGGCTTCATGGGTGATCAATTGCCAAGCTTTGAGCGTAAAAACAAAGTCATTAGGCGCTTGAGCACGCCACCGCTCGGCAGTCAATACCAACGGAGGATGGTAAAAAGTTTGCTGAACTTCAAGAATCTGGAAGTCTTGAAATAACTTGGACCTTGCTTCAGGAAACCCGCAGACACCGACCCGAATTTCAGCCTTCATGGTTCATTCTCGAACAGGCCGTTTGTCGAGTTTCCGCTGCAAAGTTCTTCGATGCATGCCCAGCGCTCTTGCAGCCGCTGAGATATTACCATTGTGTTCCATCAATACTTTTTGCAAATACTCCCATTCCATGCGTTTGACGGAAAGCGGTTTATCTTTGACCTCCACTGCGGCATCCCCTTCTTGTTTGTGCAGCGCCGCCAGAATCTCATCGGCATCGGCGGGTTTGGTCAAATAATGTATTGCCCCCAGCTTGATCGCTTCCACCGCCGTGGCAATGCTAGCGTAACCGGTGAGAATGACAATCCGGGTATTCGCATCCAGTGATTTGAGTTGCTGAACCATTTGCAGACCTGAATCATGGCCAATTCTCAAATCAATCACGGCGTACTCGGGCATCAACGCTTTTGCCAACTTCAGCCCCTGCTCCAGAGAGGTAGCAATGCTCACTGAAAACCCGCGTTTTGTCAGTGCGCGTTCCAACACCTGGCAAAAGGTTTCATCATCGTCAACCAATAATAATTGTGGATCATCACTCATTGCTTTGTCCCTTAGGGTTTGTCGTAAACAACGGCAGACTTATACGGGTGTGGGTACCACCTCCAGGGCCCGGTTGCATGGAAATCTCGCCCCCCATCCGTTCAATGGTGTTATAGGCTAGAAACAACCCCACGCCTAATCCTTGCTTCTTCGACGGTACAGGATGTTTTCCTAACGCTTGGGTCAACGCGGGATTGATACCCGGCCCCTGGTCTTCAATCAAAAGTTCCAGCCTACTTTGATTCCATCGCGCTTTAAATGAAATAGCTTGAGGAGAAACATCTGCCGCATTATTGAGAATATTCATCAGAGCATGGCTTAGGGTGCGTTCGGCGAGTATATTGGCTTCTTCGATATTTGATTCCATTTCGAAATTCAAGGCGACCCCTGGGCGTTGCTTGCGCCACGCTTCGATCAATCTCTCCAAGTATTGTTTTACCGGCTCTAGATGACCTGCCTCGGCCCTTAATTGACCTGCGGAAGCAGACATGACCGATAAGGCGTTTTTACAGCGATCAATTTGATCCTTAAAAATCAATAAACGCTGACGCAATTCTTGATGCGATGCGCCGTCATAATCCTCCAATAATTCTTGAACAATGATGGCCATCGTCCCCAATGGCGTTCCCATCTCGTGGGCCGCGCCCGCCGCCAGGGTTCCCAATGCCACTACCTGCTCATTTATCAGTGTTTGCTCCCGCACCTCCGCCAGTTTACGCTCCCGTTCCCTCAGCGTATTTGCCATTTCCACGACAAAATATGCCACCAATCCAGCGCTGAAAACGAAACCTACCCAAGTACCAAACGCATGCAGTTCAAAAGTGGTATTTTCAGCCAATGCTTGACTGGGTAGCCGGTCGGCTTCCACCTTTTCCACCGGAATTTCCGGAAGCGGATGAAAATAACCAATTAAATAGGTATAGCAACTACAAGTTAATCCCATCATATACCATGTATATTTTTGAGGCAGGATCGTCGCTGTCAAAATCAACGGTAATAACAGAAACCAAGCCATTGGATTGGTTGCGCCACCGGCAAAATAAAGCAATGCGGTAATACTGACCACATCCAGGCACAAATGAAGAAATAACTCAGGCTCATCTACCGCGTAATCGTGCTGCAATCGAAACCAGGTAAGACAATTCAAGGCCGCCATGGCGGCCAGTACATTCCACAGTGGGTCAGTATCAAGATCTATTCCCGCGCCGAACACGGTAATCAAAATCACCAAGGCGGTTGCGGTAATCATTAGATTTCGCAAAAGAAACAACCACCGCAGGTTTTGACGGGCGGCGTCTTGGGAATCTAAGGGGGACTGTAACATTAAACCTTTATGCTCAAATTAATTGATGGTGAGGATTTCCTTCACCTCCCATGCGACAATTTGCCGCATTCCATAGTTCAGCACATCTTGATATGCTTTCCATAAGTGGTGAAAGCTCATTCACCTCCAATGTGCATGTACAAGCGTGCGATTTCCTCCTTAATTTGCAGGGAGACACTCTCCCTGCGGATTTTCTTTTTTAATTTCATTCCCAACTTTGCTTACATGCGACAATTTGTCGCATTTGAAACAAAACCATTCTTTGCTATTATTAAATTGTGTTCGGTATTTACTACCGAACTCGCAATACTGCATGACAGTAGTGCGATTACTCCTCCTCTTTGACAGCAGGGCTAACACCCTGCTGTTTTTTTATGCCCACCGATATTATTTACTTAATAATTGCCTGAATTCCTTCTCGGGCACAGGCAACGTCCAACATCGCCCCAGGAGCGCCACCGACGCCAATAGCGCCCACTACGTGATCGCGCACTTTAATTGGAATACCGCCACCGAGGAGCAAAATCCTTTCATTCATTCTCCCTAACGCCTGAATCTCTGGTTTTTTTGCAATCAGCGCCGCCAGTTCGTGGGTTGGTTTACGCAGACTTAAAGCCGTATAAGCTTTTCTTTGGCTACTATCAAGGGTGTGGGGGCCTGCTTTTTCATCTCGCAGCAGTGCTAATAAATTTCCGGCGGCATCAACCACCGCTACGCTGACGGTATAATCATTCTTTTGACAGGCTATTAATGCAGCCTGTGCAGCCGTTTTCGCGCTTTGCAGAGAAAGGCTGGGTTGCCTGTTTAAATCAATGCCATAAACAGGCGCAACCACTAAAAATATCAACCAATAGATTAAATACTTGATACAAGACATTTTCATTCCTCCTAATGTTATATTCCTGCGACAATTTACGATTCCATCACCGCCTTTTCCCAGGCCAGCACTTCCGCCAGGGTTTTGACTAATAATTGCCCCGCATTATCAATATTATTGGCATAAGACAATATGCCGTCTCGATGACCTTTCATAACAATAATGCCAGAAAAAGGACGTCTTATTACCAGCGCGGCGACAGCCTTGGCCATGGCCGGGGTGCCATACTCGATAGAACAGGGTGTCTGAGGATAGTCCATCATATCCGCCGCCTGCCATATTTCCGGGCAATGGCCGTGGATAACGGCATTGACCTGGTATGAAGCTTGATAAACAGCCGCATGGGTCAATGTTTCCGAGGAAGGGGGTATAGGGCCTTGCGCCCACACCCGGCCGGTCTCTAACGCCACTTTTTCAATCACGCAATAATGCTCTCTTCCCAGGCTGGCGTTGCCGCCAGTTTGGGTGCCTGAAATAATAAAACGCTTTCTGCCGACACGCTGACTAATGTTGCCGTAACTCAATCCTTGATAGCGGTTTGGATCCTTGCCAATCAAGCCAAGCCTAAAAAAAATGGTCCGCCACGCTTCCAAATGAGGAAAACCTTGCCATTCCGAAGGCGGAGACGGGGTATATTCCAAATCAAATTTAATCACCCCTTCGCTGGTCATGGCGTTCTACCCCAAACCAACAATATCCCTGTACAAACCATTAACCACAAGGCTGTACCGATACCATTTACCCCATCAAAATCTCCAATTAAAAATAACCAGGGACTATCCTTGGTTAGATCCGAAATCACCCGGGTGGTTTTGATTATTATGATCCAACTAGCATGAATACCCACGCAATACCCTAAGCAATTCAAGCGCCAGCGAACTGCACCAAGCAAGATGCCGACAGAAATCAACGCCAACATCACATCCCATTGCGCCCTCGAAAACCATTGAGAGAATGCTATCACTGCCATTTCCAGTCCTCTAAGGAGCGTAACCTGGGTGTCCACGGGCCATTCGCCCCTTAAAAAATGCAGTCCAGCAAAATAAATGGCGTTGATAATAATACCGAATGGGATGGAGGCATAGCGCCATAGGAGCCCCAAAAGTACGCCTCTAAATACCCATTCCTCCAGAACCGCCACCAATAACGCAATAATGAAGAAGGCAGGGATTTTTATAGCAACACTGTGGGACATTTCCGCCATAGAACCATTCAAATGGCGTATATCAAAAGCAAATTGCAGCCATAAGACAGGGGCTATAATCAGAAAGCCCATGCCAAAACCACTGCCAAAGGCCCTAAAAATGTGTAGCCCATCCAGGCCAAAAGCACCCAAATCTTTAAGCGTCAGGCGAAACAAATAAATGATTACAATCGTGCCAAGTATCATCACTAACTGAGTACTTCGCACTACTAACGAATCAAAAGCTAATGCTTGACTGAAGGGATAAATAAGATAAGCTATTACGGTTCCGAGGATGGCAGATGCCATAAGATAAAGTAGGGGCAGGCTCAAAAGCCCAAGAAGCCGCACCCAAGGTGTTCGGAAACCGATAGTAAACATTGTAACCGAATTCTTTATTTCATAAGAAAGACCAATATAGCATCGAATAAACTTTTCCTGCGAATGTGGCGGAACTGGTAGACGCGCTGGATTTAGGTTCCAGTGGGGCAACCCGTGAGAGTTCGAGTCTCTCCATTCGCACCAAACATTACTTTATGTTGCGCAACATTTTGCAATAACCTCCAATGAATCATTTAAAAACCAACTCCATTCCGAGGTAATCCCACCATGCAGATCTCCGTCGAGTCGACGTCCGAAATCAGCCGCAAAATGCAGATCCAGGTACCTGAAGAAAAGGTCCGGGAAGAAATCGACACACGATTAAAGTCACTTGCAAAACGTGTCAAAATTGATGGCTTTAGACCCGGAAAAATACCTGAGCGAGTGATTCGGCAACGATACGGCAAACAGGTTCGGGAAGAAGTGATCTACGATCTGATCCGCTCCAGTTTTTCCCAAGCGCTTCAAGAACAAGATCTGCGTCCTGTTGGCGAACCCCAGATTACCCCACAAGAAATGGCCGAAGGCAAAGGCCTGGAATATACGGCTCAATTTGAAATTTACCCTGAAATCAAGCTTGCGGCGCTTGAGTCCCTGGAAATCAAAAAACCCGTCTGCCAGCTTAGCGACGAAGATCTGGAGCAAATGATCCAGCGCCTTAGGGAACAAAAAAAGCAATGGCACGAAGTTGACCGCCTCGCGCAGGAAGGCGATCGGGTAACTATTACATTTGAGGGGCTTCTCGACGGCGAGCCAATCGGCAATGGAAAATCCGAGCACTTTGAAATAGAACTGGGTTCAGGCAACATGATTCCTGGTTTTGAAGACCAGCTCAAAGGCGCCAAAGCGGGAGATCATCTGGAATTTGAATTGACTTTCCCCGAAGATTATCACGATGAAAAGCTAGCTGGTAAAAACGTCCTGTTTAAAGTAGAGATAGAGAAGGTAGAAGAAGGCACACTGCCGGAAGTGGATTCCGACTTTGTCAAGGAATATGGCATTGAAGACGGTGATATCGAAAAATTCCGGGAAGAAGTCAAAGCCAACATGGAAAGACAAGTCCAGGCTGCGCTTAAAGAACAAACCAAAAACAACGTGCTCGACGCTTTATTTGAAAAAAATCCCATTCCAGTCCCAGAGGCGTTGGTCAAACAAGAAATCCAAAGGACCCTGGCGCCCTTGGGAGACACACTCAAAAATAATCCCGAAATTTTGAACCAACTGCCGCTAGATCAAATCCAAGAGAAAGCAAAAAAGCGGGTAGCGCTGGGGCTGCTATTATCTGAAGTGATCAGGACGAATGAACTTAAGCCTGACCCTGAAAAGATACGCAGTGCAATCGAAGCATTAGCAGAAAACTATGAAGATCCAGAAGAAGTGATCCAGTACTATTCTTCTAATCCTGAGGCGCGGGCGCAGATTGAAAACAGCGTCCTGGAAGATCAAGCCATCGAATGGATTCTGGAACGCGCCAAAGTGACAGAAGAACCCATTAGTTTCGAAGAACTGGTTAAAGAACGTCAATCATCTTAAAAAATAGAGTAATTCTTTTATGACTCATCCGATCTCTGATATTACAAGCCAACTTGTTCCGATGGTGATCGAACAGACACCAAGAGGCGAACGCGCTTTTGACATTTACTCCAGGTTATTAAAAGAACGCGTTATTTTCATGGTGGGACCTGTGGAAGACCACACCGCCAATCTCATTGTCGCCCAATTGTTATTCTTGGAATCGGAAAATCCCGACAAAGATATCCACCTTTATATCAACTCTCCAGGCGGCCTAGTCACTGCGGGACTGGCCATTTATGACACCATGCAGTTCATCAAACCCGATGTGAGCACCATGTGCATGGGTCAAGCCGCGAGCATGGGTGCTCTGTTGCTTGCAGGTGGCGCGGAAGGGAAAAGATACGCCCTGCCCCATTCCCGGGTGATGATTCATCAGCCATTAGGCGGCTTTCAAGGCCAGGCCAGTGACATCGATATCCATGCCCGGGAAATTCTGCAAACCCGGGACCGGTTGAATCGTATTCTGGCTAAACACACCAGCCAAACCCTGGAAAAGATCCAGCAAGACACCGACCGGGACAACTTTATGAGCAGCAGTGAAGCCCTGGAATATGGACTGATTGATAAGGTCTTGACCAATCGCGCCAAAGCGGATGAATAAAATTGACCTTTTTTTCGCTTTAATTGGAAAATCCTCTTACAGGGTTTATGCTGTTATGGAAGGTCTGAATAATTCATACCTTCCTGTGAAACAAGGAAGCCTCGCAGAACAATCAAGTTTGTGGAAAAACCGGGAATAGTATGTTTCGTTTTTTGACGCTTTGAGAATTCAGGGAAGAATGATAAAGAGCTTCTATAATGTTGAGGTTTGGAAGGGCTGATTTTGGCTCCTAACACTAAAACCGTTTATATGTCTTTGTTTGAGGTAACTTATGAGTGACGCCAAGCGCGGTAAGGACAAAGAAGGGAAATTGCTCTACTGCTCCTTTTGCGGCAAAAGCCAACACGAAGTCAGAAAACTGATTGCGGGCCCTTCCGTTTTCATTTGCGATGAATGCGTCGAGCTCTGTAACGACATCATCCGGGAGGAACTTCAAGAAACCACAGGCTCAGGAGATGAAAGGCTCCCCAAACCGAAGGAAATCAAAGAAGTTTTGGATGAATATGTCATTGGCCAGGAAGAGGCCAAAAAGGTACTGTCGGTTGCGGTCTATAACCATTACAAAAGGCTGCGCGCCCAGACCAAGAAAAATGATGTCGAACTGGCAAAAAGCAATATCTTGCTCATTGGACCAACTGGTTCCGGTAAAACCCTGCTAGCGGAAACGCTAGCCAGAATGCTGGATGTTCCTTTTACTATCGCCGACGCCACCACGCTGACAGAGGCGGGCTATGTAGGTGAAGATGTCGAAAATATCATCCAAAAACTACTGCAAAAGTGTGAATATGACGTGGAGAAAGCGGAATCCGGCATTGTCTATATCGATGAAATCGACAAAATTTCCCGCAAAGCCGACAATCCATCCATCACCCGCGACGTCTCCGGTGAAGGCGTGCAACAGGCCCTGCTTAAGCTGATAGAAGGCACCATCGCATCGGTACCCCCACAAGGCGGACGCAAACACCCTCAGCAAGAATTTTTGCAGGTCAACACTGCAAATATTTTGTTCATTTGCGGCGGGGCTTTTGCCGGCCTGGAAAAAATCATCCGCGAGCGCTCAGAGAAAGGTGGTATTGGGTTTTCCGCCGAAGTGAAAAGCAAGGAGGACTCCCGCAATGTCGGCGAGATTCTCACAGAAGTGGAAGCCGAAGACTTGATTCGCTACGGTTTAATACCGGAATTCGTCGGTCGTCTACCCGTCATTGCCACCCTGCAAGAACTGGATGAAGAGGCCTTGGTGAGAATCCTGACAGAGCCGAAAAATGCCTTGGTCAAACAGTACAAGCGGCTGTTCGAGATGGAAGGTTGCGAACTGGAAATCCGAGAAGATGCCCTAAAGGCCATCGCCCGCAAGGCCATGGAGCGCAAAACCGGCGCCCGGGGCCTTCGCACTATCTTAGAGCACGTGCTCCTCGACATTATGTACGAACTGCCCTCTTCCGAAAATATCACCAAGGTTGTCATTGACGAAAGCGTTATCAAAGGTGAATCCAAACCTTATCTTATCTATGAGAGCAACGACAAACAGCGCGCCTCGGCAGAATAAACCCTTACCAGCACTGCACCTTGACCATAGGGATTTGGTCATTTTGCAGATTGGATCAATTCATCATCAACAATCATTGTTAAAGTTGCCTGCAACTTGATACAAATCAAGATTGATGGGGGATAACCCGATTATCGTGCCCCTAAACCCTCAAGCTCTCGCCGGTGTCTCTATGGCAATTTTTGCCTTCCAGGCTTGTAATTCTGAGACAAATTCACCATATTTATACCAACATACCATTTTCCACTTCCCCGGAAATTCCATAGGATCCTAATTTATGTCAGCGGAAAAACTCATTCCTGTCTTACCTTTACGTGACGTAGTGGTCTATCCCCACATGGTCATCCCCTTATTCGTGGGCCGCAAAAAATCCATTGAAGCCCTGGATGCGGCGATGCGCGACAACAAACAAATCTTTCTGGTGGCGCAAAAAGATGCGGAAATGGATGACCCTGGCTTTGACGATATCTACCGAGTGGGAACCCTAGCCACGATTTTGCAACTGCTCAAGCTTCCCGACGGCACGGTAAAGGTGCTTGTAGAAGGCAATCAACGCAGTCTTGTGGAAGGTCTCTGCGAAGTCGGAGGCACCTACATGGCCCAGCCCGTGCCTTTACACGATGTTTGCGCGTGCACGGAACAAGAACTGGATGTCTTGGTTCGCACCGCTATCAGTACCTTTGATCAATATGTCAAATTAAACAAGCGTATTCCACCGGAAGTCCTGAACTCTCTTTCCGGCATTGATGAACCAGGCCGCCTGGCAGACACCATCGCCGCCCATATGACGCTCAAGCTCGAAGAAAAACAGGAAATTTTGGAGATGAAGGATGTCTCCGCCCGCTTGGAAAAGCTTATCCTGCTCATGGAAGGCGAAGTGGATATCCTGGAGATGGAAAAACGTATCCGCGGCCGCGTCAAGCAGCAAATGGAAAAAAACCAAAGGGAATATTACCTGAATGAGCAAATGAAGGCCATCCAGAAAGAATTGGGTGAACTGGATGACGCACCCAATGAAATTGAAGAATTGGCGGAGAAAATCGCCAAATCGGGTATGTCCAAAGAAGCCCGGGGAAAAGCCGAGGCCGAGCTTAACAAGCTCAAGATGATGTCCCCCATGTCAGCGGAAGCCACGGTCGTGCGCAATTATATCGACTGGATGGTCAGCCTGCCGTGGAAAAAGCGTACCAAAATCAGTGAGGACTTGATTAAAGCCCAGGAAACCCTAGACGCAGACCATTATGGGCTGGAAAAGGTTAAGGAACGGATTCTCGAGTATTTGGCGGTCCAGCAGCGGGTGAAAAAAATGAAAGGCCCCATCCTGTGCTTGGTCGGACCACCAGGCGTGGGCAAAACCTCCCTGGGTCAATCCATCGCCAAAGCCACCAATCGTAAATATATCCGCATGGCTTTGGGTGGCGTGCGGGATGAAGCGGAAATCCGCGGTCACCGCCGCACCTATATCGGCTCCATGCCCGGCAAAATCGTACAGAATCTTGCCAAAATCAAAACCCGTAATCCGGTCTTCATGCTGGATGAAATTGACAAAATGGCCATGGATTTTCGCGGCGATCCGGCCTCGGCGTTACTGGAGGTGTTAGATCCAGAACAAAATCACGCCTTTAGCGACCACTATTTGGAAGTGGATTTCGATCTCTCCGACGTGATGTTTATCGCTACGGCGAATACCCTGAACATCCCGCCGGCGCTGCTCGACCGCATGGAAGTCATCCGCTTGCCTGGCTATACGGAAGACGAAAAAGTCAAAATCGCCATGCGTTACCTGATCCCCAAACAAATGGAAAACAATGGGCTCAAGCCAGAAGAAATCCATTTCAGCGAAGGCGCGGTCAGAGATATTATCCGGCTTTACACTCGTGAAGCAGGCGTCAGAAACCTGGAACGGGAAATTGCCGGCATCTGCCGCAAGGTAGTGAAAAACCTGCAAGAAAAACCCAAGATTAAATCCGTTAGAGTTACTTCCAGAAACCTGGAAAAATACCTGGGCGTTCCCCGTTACCGTTACGGTCAGGCGGAAGAAACCAACCGAATTGGCCAAGTGACCGGGTTGGCCTGGACGGAAGTGGGCGGAGAACTGCTGACGATTGAAGCTGTAGTTGTTCCGGGTAAAGGCAAACAAATCTATACCGGGAAACTCGGCGAAGTCATGCAAGAATCCATTCAAGCGGCATTGACCGTCGTTCGCAGCCGCTGTGAAGTATTAGGGATTGATCCTGAGTTTTATCATAACCGGGATATGCATATTCACGTCCCGGAAGGCGCAACCCCCAAAGACGGACCCAGCGCCGGTATTGGCATGTGCACGGCATTGGTATCTTCTTTAACCGAAATCCCGGTCCGCGCCGATGTCGCCATGACCGGCGAAATCACGCTTCGGGGGGAAGTCCTGCCCATCGGCGGACTCAAAGAAAAGCTGTTGGCCGCCCATCGGGGAGGCATACGGACGGTCATCATCCCTAAGGAAAACGAGAAGGATTTAGCGGAAATCCCTGCCAATATCAAACAGAATCTAGAAATCATTCCCACCCGGTGGATTGACGAGGTACTTGATATTGCACTGGAATTTCAACCCACCCCGATGGAAAAAAAGACCCAGACTAGCAATAAACAGAAATCTACCTCAAGAAGAAAAACCGTGACGGCCCATTAATTGGGCCGTCATTTCAATAGAATCCTACGAAAATAAGGCAGGATGCGGGTTGACAGAGCTTTCTCCGGACTGCTATAAAAGCAGCACCATTTGCGGAGACTGCGTTCAAGCGGGCTGCAAATTGAATTGTCACCAGGATAGTCAACCGTTTCCACATAGCACAAGGGGGATTAAATGAATAAAGCTGAACTTATCGATGCGATTGCCGACAAAGCCAATCTCACAAAAGCCGATGCAGCCAGAGCACTGGACGCTTTTATCGACTCGGTTACTGAAGCGCTAAAAAAAGGCGACAATGTCACTTTGATCGGTTTTGGCACCTTTACTGTCAAAGAACGTAAAGAACGGCAGGGGCGCAATCCTCGCACCGGCGAACCCATGACTATTAAAGCCGCTAAAATTCCTGCGTTCAAACCTGGCAAATCGCTGAAGGATGCAGTATAATTTCCTCTTGATTTTCAGGGGGTGCTTAGCTCAGCTGGGAGAGCATCGCCCTTACAAGGCGAGGGTCGCAGGTTCAATCCCTGCAGCACCCACCATGCTCTGGAGTGGTAGTTCAGTTGGTTAGAATACCGGCCTGTCACGCCGGGGGTCGCGGGTTCGAGTCCCGTCCACTCCGCCATTACGAAAAACCCCGCAAATGCGGGGTTTTTTATGCCTAATCCTATTTTTATTTTTCTTTGGCTTTTGGAAATTTGCCATGCTACAGACCATTCGAGACCGTGCCCAAGGTATTTTTGCCTGGATTATTCTCATTATGATCATCGTCCCCTTCGCCCTTTGGGGGATCCAAAATTATTTCGACACGGGCAAAGAACAACCCATTGCCGTGGTTGGCGACCGGGAATTCTTCGAACGCGATCTGCTGCGCCTCTACGAACAACAATACGCCCAATATCTGGGCAAAAGCCCCTACAGTGAAGAGGAGCTGAAAAAACAAGCCTTGGATCGGCTCATTGACGACGAGGTTCTTGCCCAGGCCGCGGAAAAAAAGAAATTAACCGTCAGTAATGCACAAATAGCTCAATTTATCCGCTCCTTGCCTTTTTTCCAAACGGACGGCAAATTTGACGAAGAAAAGTATCGCAGCCTTTTGGTGGCACAAGGCATGAGCGTGCCTCAATTCGTCGCCCAGGTCCGTCGCAGTCTCATTTTGGAGCAACTTCGGCGCAGTATTATTGATTCCAGTTTTGCAACCGATCCACAGGCGCAGCAGTTTTATCAGCTCCAATACCAGACTCGCAAGATCGCTTATGCCGTACTCCCTTTAGCAGAGGAGAACATCGAAGTCAGCCCCCAGGAAATTGAAGACTTCTATCAAAAGCATCAGGATCAATTCCGTACGCCAGAGCGGGTGGCTATCAACTACCTAACCCTTTCCCTCGATGATATCGCTAAAACCATCACTCCTTCCGAAGAAGAGTTACGCAACTACTATGAAGAGCAAAAACAGGTCTATACGACACCGGAGGAACGCCGCATCCGACATATCCTGATTGCCACCACTCCGGAAAGCACCGCGGAGGAAAAACAAAAAGCATTGGAAAAGGCCCGTGAAATCAAGCAACAGTTAGAGCAAGGCGCCGATTTCGCGGAATTGGCAAAGCAGTTTTCTGAAGATCCTGGATCAAAAGACAAAGGCGGGGATCTTGGCTTTGTGCGCCGCGGCCTAATGGAAAAGAACTTTGAAGAAGCCGCTTTTTCACTCCCGAAAGACGCGATTTCCGAACCGGTTGAAACCCCCTTCGGTTACCACATCATTCAAGTGACAGAAATCAAACCTGAGAAAATCAAGCCTTTCGAAGTTGTCAAAAAGGATATCCTCAAAGAGGTTCAGAAATTAAAGGCCGAAGATCAGTTTTATCAGTTGGGAGAACAATTGGCTCAGCTGGCTTACGAAAACCCCCAAAGCCTAGAACCGGCTGCGCAAGCCATGGAGTTATCCATCCAAAAAACCGACTTTTTTACCCGCAGCAAAGGAAAAGGCATTGCCGCCAATCCTAAAATTAGAGAAGCCGCTTTCAGCGAGGATGTCCTGGCAGGGAATAATAGCGAACCTATTGAGCTTGACGACGGCAAAATTGTTGTCATCCATTTGCAGGAGCATCAACCTGCGCAATTAAAACCGCTGGAAGAACTCAAGCAAACTATCATCGAACGGATACGCAAACAGAAAGCAGAAAAACAAGCCAAGGCTCGCGCAGAGCAATTGATCACCCAGCTCAAGCAGGGCAAAACGCTCGAAGACATTGCAAAACGAGAAAAGCTCGAAATAAAAACCGCAAACCTCAACCGCAGCACTCCCCGCATGGATATCATGGAGATTGCTGATGCAGTTTTTAAAGCCCCTAAACCCACTCAAGAAAAGCCGGTGTTCGAACTAGTTACCCTCGCCAATGGCCAACCAGCCATTGTTCAGATTCAAGAAATCACCCCAGGCGATTTTGCAAAATTAAAGCCTGAAGAAAAACGCGGATTAAAACAAAACTTGGCCCGACTATTCGGCTTATTAACCTTTAAGGAATATCAAAGCCAATTACGAGACGAAGCCAAAGTAGAAATCAATTGGTCGCCGCAGGAATAAAGTATCCCAAGATTCGATACAATCATACCCGGCTTCCTATATAGCAGTACTGTAAAACAGCATAACCACGCTTTCTTCATCTCTGGTTAAGACAATAGGGTTACCATATCGCTTATTTAACCTGAAAGAGAAATAGCGATGCGCCTACCTCTAACATTAGCCATGTTGGGACTAATTCTTTTAATGGTGGGCTGCGCTTCCCAGCCCATTGTTTATCCCAATGCCCAATATCAACAGGAAGGTCCCGAAGGGTTGCAAGCGGCGCTTGAAGAATGTAAAACGCTGGCCAATCAGGCAGGGGCTTCCCGGCTTCAGTATGTCGGCAAACGCAGCGCGATGGGAACACTTAGAGGCGCTGCTTATGGTGCCGCTAGCGGCGCGGTAGGTGGGGCGATTTCCGGAGGTGCGGGAATTGGCGCGGCGATTGGTGCTGCCAGTGGTGCCACATGGGGATTGTTGAGCAGCCTGTTTTCTGCCTCGACTCAACCTCACCCGGCGTTCCGTAACTTTGTGAACCGCTGCTTGCGGGATCGGGGTTACGAAGTTGTTGGCTGGGAATAATTTGACATCTTGACGCGGGAGCCTATTTTTAGCCTCAGCACATCGTCCGCCCGGCCTTGGTTGACGGCAATCTCCACCAACCCAATAGAGTTTTGATACCACAATGGCGAGCCTTTGGGGACGCCGGAGAAGGTGGTACTAAAACCAATTTTTTGATTGTTAACTTCTAACCCCTGGCCTGCCATTTCGTCTCGATAGGCTATGCCGGTCATGGCATTGCCGTAATGATCGATATAAATCACCTCGGCTAAGTCATCTGGCCACCCGGACAAATCCGGCCCTGCCCAAGATTGGAGCCAATCGTGTTCTTCCCCCCTGGCAATCCTGGCTGCCACTGGTGCGAATAAATCGCGGCCATGAAAACTGGCAGACAGGTTTCCGGGCCGCCAGATAATTTGATACCAGGAAACCGGACTCGAGGCCTTCAGGGCCGTCACGTTGAATAATCCATTATCGGGTCCCACAAACCATTTTCCGTCCGCTTTCAAGGCAACTGGCAGCCGCTCGCTTCCCACCCCAGGGTCCACAACGCATAAAAATACGGTATCTTGCGGCCACCAGTGAGCCAGGGCCGCCAACAGATAGGCACTGCGACCGGGATCGGTGGCAGGTGCATTATTGATCAGATCAATCACTTCAATGCCCGGTGCTTGCCGGCGCAACACCGCCTGCATCTGTCCTAAATAAGGCCCGTGGCAACCAAAGTCTGTAAAAGTCACCAACATTTCTACCCCCCAGTAGCGAGTAAAATGATCAATTAGATGGTCAAAATTAGTACTTTCCCATAGGAGTTTAACCGATGAAAGTTCAAATTGAGTTCTCCTTAATTCCCATCGGCGGCGATCCCCACCTCTCTGAAGACATTGCTCTCTGTGAAAAAATCCTGGCCGATTATGGTTTGGAGGTAGAGTTACACGCCATGGGCACTAATATCGAAGGGGATTGGGATGCCATTATGCAGGCATTGAAAGCCTGTCATGAAGCCATCATGGAAAAAGGCAGATCACGGATTTATTCAGTGCTCAAAATCGTGGCCAGTCGTGAAGAGGAAAAATCCTTTCAAGAAAAAGTCGCCAGCGTCCGGTATCAGCTGGAAAAGTTGATGAATTGAAACGTATCTGTTTCCATCGAGCCCCGCAGCCATGGCCTTGGGAGCTTCATATTTCGTATACGCTGGAAAGTTCCCTGATACTTTCCAGGTTCTCAAAATCGAATAATTTGCCATCGGCCAGTTGCGAGGGAGAAACGTTTTGTAGTGCTCGGAATATGGTTTCCAGGCGTCCTGGGTGGCGTTTTTCCCAGGTTTGCAGCATGGCCTTCATGGCCTGGCGCTGCAGATTATCTTGGGAACCGCAAAGATTGCAGGGAATGATGGGGAAATCCATCAGCCGGGCATAAGCGGCGATATCTTCCTCCTTGCAATAAGCCAGGGGCCGGATGACGATATGTTTTTTGTCGTCGCTGAGGAGCTTGGGTGGCATGGCTTTGAGTCGTCCCCCGAAGAACAAGTTGAGAAAAAAGGTCTCGAGAATATCATCGCGGTGGTGACCCAAAGCGATCTTGGTAAACCCGTGCTCTTCGGCAAAGCCATATAATACGCCCCGCCGCAAACGGGAGCACAATCCGCAAGTGGTCTTGCCCTCGGGAATAATCTCCTTGACCACGCTGTAAGTGTCCCGCTCGATGATGTGATAGGCAATACCGCGTTGCTGAAAATATTCGGGCAGGACGGTTTCAGGGAAACCGGGCTGTTTTTGATCGAGATTGACCGCCACCACCTCAAACCGGACCGGCGCGGTTTGCTGCAAATTCAGCAATATTTCCAGCAAGGAAAAAGAATCCTTGCCGCCGGAAACACAGACCATCACCTTGTCGCCATCCTGGATCATGTTGTAATCGGCGATGGCCTGGCCCACGTTACGGCGCAAACGCTTTTGCAGTTTGTTAAACTCGTAGCGCTGACGCCCTGTCAGCATGGCAAATTGGCGGGCGGTTTCGGTCATTGGTCCTGATAACGTTGCAAGATCAAAGTAGCGTTGGTGCCGCCAAAGCCAAAGCTATTGGACATTACCGTATTCAAGGTCACGTTATCCATCCGCTCACGGACGATGGGGAAACCTTCCGCGCCCGGATCAAGATTTTCGATATTGGCGGAAGCGGCGATGAAGTTGTTTTCCATCATCAACAGCGAATAAATCGCTTCCATCACCCCAGCGCCGCCCAACGCGTGGCCGGTGAGAGACTTAGTGGAGCTCAGCGGAGGAATCTCGCTGCCGAAGGTTTCCTTCATGGCTTCCAGCTCCCGGATATCGCCCACCGGGGTGGAAGTGCCGTGGGCATTGATATAGTCGATTTTGTCTTTGACCGTCGCCATGGCCTGGCGCATGCAACGCACTGCGCCCTCACCAGAAGGTTGCACCATGTCGTAACCATCGGACGTCGCCCCGTATCCGACGACTTCGGCAATAATATTGGCGCCCCGGGCCTGGGCGTGTTCCAGTTCTTCCAGCACGACCACGCCCGCGCCCCCGGAAATGACGAAGCCATCCCGGTTGGCGTCGTAGGCGCGGGAGGCTTGCTGTGGCCGGTCATTGTATTTGCTCGACAAGGCACCCATGGCATCGAAGCTCAAGGTCAAGGTCCAGTGGATCATTTCTCCACCGCCGGCGAAAATCACATCCTGTTTGCCCATTTGAATCAATTCGGCGCCATGGCCGATACAGTGAGCGCTAGTGGAACACGCGGAACTGATGGAATAGTTGACTCCTTTGATTTTAAACGGCGTGGCAAGGCAGGCGGAATGGGTGCTCGACATAATCCGCGGCACCCGGTAAGGGCCAACCCGTTTAATCCCTTTGGTACGTAAAATCTCCGCGCCTTCAACAATATCCTTGGTGGAGGGTCCCCCGGAGCCCATGACAATCCCGGTGCGTTCATTGGAGATATCTTTATCCTGCAAACCGGCTTGGGCAATGGCTTCCTGCATGGCAAGGTAATTATAGGCAGCGCCATCTCCCATAAACCGGTAAATCTTGCGGTCAATCAGCTCGCTGGGGTCCAGTCTGACAGGACCATACACATGACTGCGCATCCCCAAGGCTTTATATTCTTCACAAAACTCAATGCCACTGCGGCCTTGCCGCAAGGAATCCAAAACCTCTTGCCGGTTATTGCCGATACTTGAAACTATCCCATAACCTGTAATGACTACCCGTCTCATACAATGCTTCCTCCTAGAAAGCGTCTGTCGAAGTAAACAAACCTACACGCAAGTCCTTGGCCTCATAAATTGTCCGGCCATCACACGCCAGACTTGCATCCGCGATGCCCATCACCAATTGACGCAGCATCACCCGTTTGAAATTTACCTTATAGATCACCAGTTGGTTAGTGGGCAACACCTGACCGCGGAATTTAACCTCTCCCGCTCCCAGCGCCCTACCCCTGCCCGGCGCGCCGAGCCAACCGAGAAAAAAACCCACCAACTGCCACATGGCATCCAACCCCAAACACCCCGGCATCACTGGATCGCCTGGGAAATGACAGTCAAAAAACCATAAATCTGGCTTGATATCCAGTTCCGCAACCACTTCCCCCTTTCCATAAGTGCCCCCTTCATCACTGATATGGGTAATCCGGTCGAACATTAACATGGGCGGTGCCGGCAACTGGGCATTCCCAGGCCCAAACAACTCTCCCCGGGCGCACTGGAGTAACTCCTCATAGGTAAAACTATTTTGCTTATTTTTCATCAGGTGCCACTTTAACAATCCAAAAGACAGGATATTATCTTACAAGCGGGAGATAAAAGGTACTTCAAGAAAAGCACTTTGCCAAAATTTCGTATAAGCAAAGGGGTAATTGTTCGCCGCAGAGGCGCAGAGAACGCAGAGAAAAATTTATTACTGATATGGGCGCTTATTTCCACATTTCACTTTAAGAGATGCATTCCACCATCACAAAAACAGTAGATTAGAAAAACTCTGCGTTCTCTGCGCCTCTGCGGTGAGCAACAAAATTTACCGCTTTGCGATTTGGGCCGGCGGGAAAGAACATTTTGCAATAATCCCTTTCCCCTTTTTCTCTGGCGCCTGACGAACAGGGACTGGTTCAAGGTAGTCGCTGATCCGCCGGCCTGCATCATTCAACCGCTTTTGATAAATCATGGCATAAGCCAAAACAGCACGAACGTAACGGCGGGTTTCCCGGAAAGGAATGGTATCAATCCAAATATCGGCCGGCAGGCTTTGATTTTCCGGTAGCCAACGCGCCACCCGATGAGGACCGGCATTGTAGGCGGCGGTAGCCAGAACGAAATGACCTGCAAATCTTTCCAGCAAGGAGCGAAAATAGGCGGTGCCCAAACGGATATTGGTATCGGGATTCTCCAGCGCCGAAACAGACCCCAAGCGCTGATTGAGCTTGCGGGCCACTCTTCTGGCGGTCGCGGGCATCAATTGCATCAACCCGCGGGCGCCCACGGGTGAAGATGCCCTGTCATCAAAGGCGCTTTCCCGGCGGATGATGCCATAGACAAAGGCCGGAGCCAGCTGATGAGAGTGGGCATATTTGGTGACAGGTTCCAGATAATACAGTGGAAAACGCACCTCCAAATCATCCCAGTGCTTGGCATTGGCCAGCGCAAAAATGGCCATTTGGTGCCAGCCCTGGCGTTGGGCGATTTGGGCGGCGGCCAGCAACCCTTCAGAATCGAGAAGGCTGAGCAAATACCACCACTGCCGCCGCGCCTCCCGATAACGGTCCAGCGCCAGAAACTCCCGGATAGCTTTGATGGAACGACTTGAGGCCAATTGAGCCACTCTATCTGTCGAAGGTTGAATTGCCCGGTGAGCAATGGCGTAATCCGTCCGCAAACGGTCGGCCGCCATAAAACCATGGAAATTGGCTTTCAAGGCCAAGGGTTGATAGATTTCACGGGCGGCATCCTTGCCGTGAGTCGCTTCTTCTGCGCGCGCCAGCCAATATCTCCAAATTTCCCGCTCCCTATCCCCGGGCTCCAGTTGCAGGATGGATTGTTTCACCCCATGCCAATTCTGAGCCCGCAAGGCCGCACGGATACGCCAGAAACGGCTTGACCGGTTCTGATAAAGCTGCGGGATCTCACCCAACCACTGCCATGCTCTGGGGTCATTAGCCCAAGCCAGCCTTAAACCTAGAAACCGTTTGACTTTGGCTTGTTCTTCCCTCTCCAACTTGAGTTTGGGGCGCCATTGTTGCCATAAATCGATGGCAGCTTCCAAGTCCTTGCGTGCCAGGCGGCGGATGCCATGGGCGAATATTCGACCTTGGGAGATGCCCGCGAAGGCGCTTGGATCACATAAAATTTTCTCTGGATGATTGTGCACCTCAAGCCAGCGCGTCGCCCGGGATTGATAAACCTCTGGCAGCAGCTTTTTTAGATAAGCCGCCAGCCGCGCTTGATTGTTTTCCATAGCCATTAAAAAACGCCGCCATACCAAATCCGGCGTCAACCCTCCAGCTTGTCGCCAGGCGGAAAACAACGGATCACAAGCATCAGGCTGAGAGCGGCCCGCAAGCCAAAGCCTGCGGGCGCCCCGCCACGCCTGTTTTAGGTTACCGGTTTCATGCAAGGCCCAGTAGTAGTGACACTGAAGGCTCACATTTTTGCTAACTTGATAATGCTTCAAATAGTCCCGCCACCGGCCTTTTTCCGCCAGATATTGGAGCATTCGTCTACGTACTGGCCAGGCATAGCGAGTTTGGGAATAGGTCTTTAGAAAATCATCCATCTCTCTGATTTTCCCGGGATAAGTTTGATACTTTTGATAGAGGAGATGAGGATAAAGCGGGTACTGTTTTAACTGGACTACCAGCCGGTCGAATTCGGCGGGGTTATCACTTTTCAATGCCTGCTCCGCCGCCAGATACAATAGGCGCTGACGCTCAATTGTCACAGTGGTGCCAAAAGCAAAGAGAGGGTTGATCAGCAGCAGGCAAACCAGCCCATGAAATACTAAGTTTGCCCGCCTGTCCTTTTTTCCATTAACGCTATAATGCATAACCATCTTAGGCTCTCAAAGAAGGAGAAAAACAATGCGTCGCTTGCTGCTTACCTTGTTGGTTTTCATGCTTCCTTTCACTCTGGCCGCCAAAGAAGCACACGTCCACAGCCCTGGAAATCTGATCAATACGCCGATTGCATGGATTTGTCTGGGGCTCTTTGTACTAGCCTATGTCCTGGTCATGCTGGAAGAAGTCATCAGCATGGAAAAATCCAAGCCGTTGCTGTTTTGCGCGGCAATGATTTGGGTATTGATTTCTGTGCTCAGCCAACAGTACAGCATTCCCGAAACCCAAGTTAACGCCTTTTTACGTGCAGAGCTAGTGGAATATGCCGAATTGTTCCTCTTTCTCCTGGTGGCAACCGCTTATGTCAACGTTCTGGACGAACGCAATACCTTCAAGGTCTTATGTGGCTGGCTTGCCCAAAGGGGCATGAGCTACCGCATGTTGTTTTGGGTATTGGGCATATTGACCTTTCTTCTTTCAACTGTAGTCAATAATTTAACCACCGTGCTTGTGGTCAGTTCTGTTGTCTTGATGATTGGCCGCCAAAGTCCGCGCTTTATTACGCTCACTTGCCTGATTGCCGTCATTGCATCCAACGCGGGCGGGGCATTCAGCCCCTTTGGCGACATCACGACATTGATGGTCTGGCAAGATGATAAAGTCAATTTCTTTCAGTTTTTTCCGTTGATGCTGCCCGCACTGGTCAATTTCCTCATTCCGGCAATTTGTGCCCATTGGGCGATTCCAGTCGGCAGCCCGCAGATTCCTGATGAAAGCGCTGGGGTTACCCTGAAAAAGGGGACTTGGATAATTTGCGGTTTGTTTCTGTTCACCATTGTCATCGCTGTTATCTTCGAGCAAATTTTTCACTTACCCCCTTATCTGGGGATGATGGCGGGTTTGGCGTGTCTGCTTCTGTACGCCTATCATCTTGACCGTTTCAAGCCGGAGGAAAGTTTCGATATTTTCCATCAGATGCGCGATGTGGAATGGGATACTTTGCTATTTTTCTTTGGCGTCGTCTTCGCTGTGGGTGGCCTGCGCTTTCTCGGTTTTCTGAGTTTGGCATCCCAGGAAATCTATGAAGGACTGGGGCCTGCCACCGCCAATGTGATTGTCGGTTTACTGTCAGCAGTGGTGGACAACATCCCGGTCATGCTGGCAGTGCTGCACATGGAACCTAAAATGGATCTATTTCAATGGCAATTAGTAACGCTAACAGCAGGCGTGGGCGGCTCGTTGCTGGCCGTAGGCTCCGCTGCTGGGGTCGCCATGTTGGGTCAAGCCCGTGAATATTATACCTCCTTGTCTCACTTGCGTTGGTTTCCGGTGATTTTGCTCGCCTATGCCGCCAGTATTGCCGTGCACTATTGGCTCAATGCTCCGTAACCCCACACCCAGCGCAGCGCAATGGATAGCGCCAACAGACAGGTCACGGCGGCGCCGGCAAATACGACTGGCGCCCCAGCTTGATCCCAAAACATCCCGGCTGCGTAGCTGCCCGCCATACTGCCAAGACCAAAGCTCAGGCTACTGTAGAGTGCCTGCCCTTTACCCTGATGGGCTTGCCCAAAATAACGGGGGAGCAATTGCATGGCCGCCGCGTGGGTTGCGGCAAAGGTTGCCGCATGCAGCACCTGGGCGGCCAGCAACACCCAAAACACGTGGGCATACCAGCCGATGGCCAGCCATCTAACCGATCCCAATCCGACTCCGGCAAGCAACAACGCTCGAGGCGATAAAAAATGAAACAGCCTTGGCAACAGCAAAAATAAAACGATTTCCGCCACTACGCCCAAGGTCCAAAGCATGCCGATCCAGCGGCCGGAATAATCCAATGCCTTGAGATGGATAGAATAAAAGACATAATAAGGACCATGCGCTGCTTGGGCCAAAAACACCACGAGCAAGAAAGCGATGACCTCCTTGCGCCATAATAATGGCCACCAAGTGGGTGTTGAATCTGTGAAGTGGGCGCGGAATTTGGCTTCCGGCACCATCAGCGATACCATCCAAATCAACCATAAAAGCACCGTCAATACCTGGGGCAGGAAGCCAATGGCGAAGCGCTCCAGGGCAAAACCCAACCCCAAGACGGCCGCGATAAACCCCAGCGATCCCCAAAGGCGCACCCAGGGATAGTGACGGCTATTACCCCCCAAGTGGGCCAGGGTGACGGCTTCAAATTGAGACAACGCCGCGCTCCAAAACATCCCGAATGCCGTGGTCAACAGCAGCATCTCCCGGTAGCCGTGGACCTCAAAAATCCCCAAAAACAACCCCGCGGCCAACAAACACGTCCAGCGGATCCAGGTGATTCTCCTGCCACTATGGTCCGCCAACCATCCCAGGATGTTGGGCGCCACCACTTTAGTGGCGGAAAGCAAGGCCAGCACCGTGCCAATCTCCAAGGCGCTATAACCCAACCCCTTTAAATACAAACCCCAGTAGGGCAAAAAAGCACCCAGGGTCGCGAAGTAAAAGAAATAAAAGGCCGACAACCGCCCATAGGGCACCGTGGAGGGATTCACTGCCAAAGTTTAACCCGGATATTTCACCGGCATCCCGGATGATGGCGCAGGACAGGTGCGTCTGGGCGCCGGGCTGGACTGAATGCCATAGCCGTAGCTATGGCTTGAAGGAAGCCCAAGCCCAGGCGTGCCTGGACAAGCCAGGGCCGGGATAGGATTCGGGCTGAATCCAAATTGGATTTCGTGGAAATCATCAACCTTAAGCATTTTATGTATAAAAATCAGTTAATTATGGAAAAGCCAGAATCCGGCTGGTGAAATATCCGGGTTAATCCGGTGAAGCGGGAATCGGCGTCAGGGGAGGCGTCACCTCCAGATTCTGGGCCCGGTGACGCAGACAATGATCCATCAAGGTAATCGCCACCATGGCCTCGGCGATGGGGGTGGCCCGGATGCCGACACAAGGATCGTGCCGGCCTTTGGTGACCACCTCCACCGGTTGGCCATGGATATCAATACCGCGGCACGGCAGCCTCAAGCTGGAAGTGGGTTTGAGGGCAATATGGGCCACAATGTCCTGACCGGTGGAAATACCCCCCAATATGCCGCCGGCATGATTGCTCAAAAAACCTTCTGGCGTCATTTCGTCACGGAATTCGGTGCCTTTCGCTGCCACACATTGAAAACCGCTGCCGATTTCCACTCCCTTGACCGCATTGATACTCATTAAAGCGTGGGCCAACTCCGCATCGAGGCGGTCAAAGACCGGTTCCCCCCAACCGGGAGGCACGCCGGTGGCAATCACTGAGACTTTGGCGCCCACCGAATCCCCGGACTTGCGCAGCGCGTCCATGAAGGCTTCCAGTTCTTCAACCCGATTGGGATCGGGGCAGAAAAAAGGGTTTTCCTCTACCGCATCCCAGGCAACAAAATCCAGCGCCAATGGACCGAGCTGGGCAAGATAGCCCCGGATTGTAACCCCTAAGCGGTCTTGCAGATATTTTTTCGCAATCGCTCCCGCCGCCACCCGCATGGCGGTTTCCCGGGCGCTGGATCTCCCGCCGCCGCGGTAATCGCGAAACCCGTATTTTTGGGTGTAGACGTAATCGGCGTGGCCAGGCCGAAAGCGATCGGCAATGTTGGTGTAATCCTTGGAACGCTGATCGGTATTTTCGATAAGCAGGCCGATGGGGGTACCGGTGGTTTTGCCTTCAAAGACGCCGGATAAAATTTTCACTTGATCCGGTTCCCGGCGCTGGGTGGTGTGGCGGGATTTCCCCGGCCGGCGCCGGTCCAGATCTTTTTGCAGATCCGCTTCGGTCAATGCCAGCCCCGGCGGACAGCCATCCACAATACAACCGAGCGCGGGACCATGACTTTCGCCAAAAGTAGTGACCGTGAATAATTTACCAATGCTATTGCCTGACATTCCGCCTTCCTATTTGAATATATTTCGATATTGTTGCACTTGGGATGCCGTGAGCAAAAATACGCCTTCGCCACCCCGGTTAAATTCCATCCACAGAAAAGGCACTTGTGGAAAGCGCTTTCTAAGCGCATCGGCGCTGTTGCCCACCTCTACCACCAAGATACCCTCTTCCGCTAAATAATCGCCAGCCTGACGAAGGATTCGGATCACACAATCCAGCCCCGCTTTCCCGCTTTCCAAGCCCATTTTGGGTTCAGCCTTATATTCCGCGGGCAGACTCTGCCATTCGGATCGGCTGACATAGGGCGGATTGCTGACTATCAGTTGATAGCGATTCTCAGGCAGTTGATCGAACAGGTCCGATTCAATGAGCTGGACGCTGTCTTCCAGATGATGGCGTTCCACATTAATTTTGGCCACTGCCAACACATCCGCCGATAAATCCACCGCATCAACTTGAGCCTCTGGAAAAGCATAAGCGCAAGCAATGGCAATACAGCCGCTGCCTGTGCAAAGATCAAGCACCCTGCCGACAACAACATCATCCAACCAGGGAGAAAAGCGTTGTTCAATCAATTCGCCAATGGGAGACCTGGGCACCAGCACCCGTTCGTCCACGTAAAAAGAAAGCCCACAAAACAAAGCTTCCCGGGTCAAATAAGCCGCAGGTTTGCGTGATTCCACCCGGCGCTGCAGCAGCGCCATCACAGTCTCCTTTTCTTCCGGCGTCAAGTGGGCCTCCAGATAGAAATCGGGCAAATCATAAGGCAAATGCAAAGCGTGCAACACTAAGGCCGCGGCTTCATCCAGCGCATTATCCGTCCCGTGGCCAAAAAACAGCCCGTTGGCGTTGAACAAACTGGCCCCCCAACGGATAAAATCCCGTGGAGTATGTAAAAAATCGACAGGGGAAGATGACATGGGAATTCAGGCCTAATTTATCTCTGACCGGTATTATACTTGAATAGGGTTTTGAACTTGGCCAGGAAAAGCGGATGTTTTGGCATAACCCACGCCCACAAATCCTTATAACAACGACGGAAAAATCAACATTTGACCAAATCTACTATCTTTGACGTAGGTCACAAAAAAAACGGATATTGATGGTGAAAAGTATAAAGTTCTCGGGCGTCATAACACTCTTGTTATTGCTGACTGCCTCATTCAGTTTTGCCAGCGAGACAGCTGAAAACGCTCTTTTTGATGAGGAAAGCGGGGAAGAAACCCTCATCGAGCAAGAACTAAATACCCTGGAACTGGAAGGGGATAATTCTGAAAGCGAAGAGGAATTAATCCTGGAAGAAGACGGCGAAAGCAACCTCGCCGACACGGAAGAAACTAAACCCACCCGCCAGACCATTGAAATTGCCGGCAAGAGCGGCCTGGAATACCGTTATTTCCACGACCACGGCCTCGAGCCCGGGATGCGTTACCACAACAATATTTCCTTCAGCCTGGAACCCGAATTTCAATATTCATGGGATGAAGGTCATCAAAGCTTCGACTTCAAACCCTTTTGGCGTTACGACCAGCACGACAGCCGCCGCACCCATTTCGATATCCGGGAGCTGATATGGCGCGGGAATTGGGGGCCCTGGTCAGTCCACGCCGGCATTGACAAGATTTTTTGGGGGGTCACCGAATCCCGCCACACCATTGATATCATCAACCAGACCGATTTGATTGAAAACTCCGATACCGAAGACAAACTGGGGCAACCCATGTTGCACGTAGATTACAGCAGCATGAAATGGGGCACCTTCAGTTTTTTCTATTTACCCGTCTCGCGCCAAAGAACCTTTCCCGGGAAGAAAGGCCGTTTGCGCCCTTCCATCCCGGCACAATTCGGCCGCCTGCATATCAGCGACTCCAGCGATTACCGGGGCAGCGCCAATCAGTTTCATCAGGACTTTGCGGTACGCTGGGCCAGAACCTTTGGCTATTGGGATGTGGGAGTCGTATATTTCAGAGGGGTCACGCGTCGTCCCAGGTTCAAGATGGGGTTTGATCGATTCGGGCGGCCAGTGAATCTGCGTCCCATCTACGAAATCATCAATCAAATTGGTGTGGATATACAAGGGGTCACCGGCAATTGGCTGTGGAAGCTAGAAGCTTTCACCCGTTCCGGCCAGGGCAAGCGCTTCCAACAGCTCACCGCAGGCTTCGAATACACTTTTAGCGGAGTTTTCTCAACCGGCGCTGACCTGGGTTTTTTAATGGAGTATCTCCACGATACCCGCGATAATAATTTTCCCTTGCTTAATTTTGTCCCTTTTGAAGAGGATATTTTTGTGGGCACCCGCTTGGCGCTCAATGACGTACAAGGGACTGAACTTCTTGCTGGCGCCACTATCGATCTCGACAATGCCACAACTTTCTACAATGTGGAAGCCAGCCGCCGAATTGGCGACCGCTGGAAGGTGTATCTGGAAATGCGTGGATTTACCAATGTGGACCCCAAAGATCCGGCTTATTTCTTCCGCAAGGAAAATTACCTGCAAGCGGAATTGCAATATTTCTTTTAAACCCTATGGCATCCAATAGCCCGCACTGGCCTGCATTTATAGGCTAATCTCAAGGAAGTGTGAAAGCAGTTTCCCAGGTATCGCCTATTGGGACGGATGCTCATTCACCCCAATCCGGCAAGTGAACTGAAGTACCCCCCGGGCAGGATTTGCTTTTTCCTCCAGCTTGACAGGGTATGCCATGTCCTCTCGCAGGACTCTAATCATGGTCCCCGCTTCAACAGGCTGCTGTTGCAGCAATAGCACATCCCTGCCTTCTATCTTGCCGAGCAAGCCTCGTTGATAGGTCTGGAGTTTTTGAATAGTGACCAAAG
Organism: Methylothermaceae bacteria B42; assembly: GCA_001566965.1. Taxonomy (NCBI): domain Bacteria; kingdom Pseudomonadati; phylum Pseudomonadota; class Gammaproteobacteria; order Methylococcales; family Methylothermaceae; species Methylothermaceae bacteria B42. The sequence goes on from LSNW01000007.1 coordinate 68,944, forward strand.
GCTGAACGCCAACCGGTGTCACTTCGTGAAGTAACGGTTGCAATTTCAACAATACGGAATCCAAATCCGTTTCCGTTTGCTTCAACTGCGCCACCACGGCCAAATGATCCAATAGATCATTGGTAATAATGCCTACGAGATCGCCTATTTGTAGCGATCCAAGCGTTACATGGCATTCTAGCCATTCTCCTTGACCCATCGCCATCCATATTGAAGGCTTTTCTTCTTGCGCCAAATACTGAAAGACCGGCTTGAAGCCCGCAACCAGATGACATCGCTCGGGCGGTTGTTCAATTTCAGGCTCGGCACCCAACCAGCTTTGGACCAGTTGATCCAACAAATCCAAAGATAACGTTTCATTGCTTTCTTGCTCCCAATACTCAAACCGGCCCACCTTGGAAGCAAATGCCCTGTGTTCTTTGAGGAGTTTCACTAGGCTGGAAAAATTGATTCGCAAGCTACTATCGTCATCCGCCCATACCGCGGGGACATCTTCATTAAAGTGAATGCGCCATCCCATGCCCACCGTGGATTCTAACACCAACAATGGCGCCCATTTTTCCATAAGGGCTTCAAGCAGTCTGATTTCCCGGGGCAGCAGGGCAAAAGGTTCGGCCAAGCCCAGGAGCAAACTTTGTTTATACCTTTTTTCCAGGGCGGTCCGTTTGCCATGGCGGAGACCTGGCAGCTTGGTTGACAGCGAAATAATGTCCCTTTCTCCAGCCAAGCGATAGACACTATGAATGTCGCGCCAAATATTCTCAGGCAGTTGCCAATGGAAGAAAGCCCGTAGCGATAAAGTTCGATACAAAGTCTCGAACAATCTAAGCAATAAAAAAGCTTGCGGTTTTTTGCGCTGTTGGGATTCTCCCTGTAGCCAATGGGAATAAACAGCTCCCAGCTTTTGCCAGACCGCCAAAAATTCTTCAATAGATTCGCGCAGGTGATTGTTTAAGGGAAATGCCGTGTCAGAATTCTCTTCAAGAAAGTCTTGTTGCCATGTAACCAGCTTAAGAAAAATCTGCTCGCTGAGATCGAGCAACTCATTGGACCAAGGACATCGCACCAGCTTCAAAACAGCTTCTTGAAATTCAGTCGGCTTTTTCGCGGCGGAAAGAATTTCATGTACATCCAATAAAATACCCGCAACATCAGATTGACGGCATGGATTGAAATGGAGGGGTTTAAGATATTTGAAATGGAAACTTTCAGCCATGGAATGGATTCCTTGAATCAAAATGATATTGAGGATAACAGGAGAATCTTTCATCTCCCAAGCTAAGTTTAGCCCGAATATTTCACCAGCCGACTTCGGGCATCCTGCCCTACACCCCGGAGGGGGCTAGCAGAGCTGTCCCAAATCACTTCCGGCGATTTGGTTATTCCAGGGCGTCCAACCGCACCTGTCCTGCGCCATCATCCGGAATGCTGGTGAAATATCCGGACTGGTTTTTTCTATCTAATTGATTCATCATGGATTCATGAGTCAAGCTACAATTTTCTTTGGACTTGGCAATTTTTTTGGATTAAACTCTCTCACGTGCTGCAGGGAACAACGCAGACGCTGCGTCAAAGAGGAGGAGTACCCTGTCAAGCCGGATAACAATAATAATAAAACTGTCATGTACGCTAAAACATATTAGCGAACAGATTATTTAAATAAAAATAAGAATAAAAATAGCCCGCGATAAGCGGGCTTTTTTCTATGCTGTGACAAGCTTTAAGTTGCGTTTACAGGCTAAGCCTTATCCCTCCCCAATAGGCGCGGGGCGCACCAGGTCCAACGAAACGCGGATCGTCAAAATCCTCCCCTAAAACTTCGTCTGCCTGACCAAACAACCCAAATGTCTTGTAGTGTTTGTCAAACAGGTTATCTACCCGCAGAAATAGTTGTACGTGGTCATTGAAACGGTACTGGCTGCGTAGGTTGAAAACCCAATAACCAGGAAGAGGGTCATTGAGATTGGCCTCATCGCCCCGGAAATAGCGATCGCTGTTATAAATCCCGGTCATGCCCAAGGTTAGCTGAGGCACTATATCCGTTTCCAGATTGAACTTGAACATATGCTCCGGCAGGCCCGGGATCCGGTCACCCTTTTCCACGTGGATCACTCCGTCCTGTGCCTTGGGATTATTGGGGCTGGGCGCATCGAAAGGTGTCTGGAAAGTCGCGTCCAAAAAGGTGTAGTGAAATCCAAACCGGATTTTCTGAAAAAACAGGCCGGTCAAATCATTATCCACGCTTCCGGTTAAATTCGCCTCCATTCCCAAACGACGGGTCTTGCCAACATTGTCGAAAAAACCCTCACTGGTGAGATTACCAGCGCTGATAAAGATAATGTCATCGTGATTTTCGGTATAAAAAAATCCGGTGTGCCAATTCAACCGTCCTTGCAAGTCATCAGCAAAACGAAGTTCATCCAAGGTCCCCCTCAACCCCGCTTCCCAGGTTTTCGCCACTACCTGTTTTAAGGGCGGGTCGGCAATGAAGGCATTGGGCAGTTTGCAGGGGTCTTCGGGATCGGCGCAGGTCAGCTCCACCACTGTCGGTGCCCGGTTGCTGACGCTGTAACGGCCGTACACAGTCAGTTCGGGCATGAATTGGTAAGTCAATCCCGCGGCGGGATTGAAACGGTCGAAGGTATGGGCGCCGTTCAGTGCTTTTCCAAATTTGTCTTGCAAAACAAGATGACTGGCGTTGTAGCGCCCAGATGCCATCAGGGTCAGGCCGTCGATAGGTTGCAGTTGCTCGATAAAATAAGCACCGTAATGCGTTACTTCACTGGCCAACCTTACCCGGGCATCTTTGACCAAAATTCCGCTGCCAAAAGTGCCCCTGCTCTCGGTCAAGCGCGCCAATTCGGTATCAAATTGGAAATGGATTTGCGCCTGGTCAAAACTGAAACCCACGACAAAATCATTCTCCATGCCAAACAAATCATAAAGAAAAGCACTTTGAATCGCCGCCCCATAGCCCCGCTGGCGGGTCTTGCTGAAATTGTTGGTGGCCGAGTCCACAGCCGGACTGGCGGGAATGGGATTGCCCGCCACATCCAGGGCGACTGATTCTTCATCGTCTCCTTCCTGGCACATGAATCCTGTGTGTTGCGGTTCTTGACATTCTTCAAAATCGGTATCATCCCCATTGAATGTTCGGTTTTTATTCAAGCGATAGTAAGCATTGCCGGAAATTTGAATCTTGTCATTGACCCATACATTGCCGTCCAAATTGGAGAAAAACAATCGGTTGATGGTTCGGTCGGGGTGGGTGAAGATCGCATCGTGATCCAAGGCGCGTAACTGTATCGGTACCGCGCCATTGCCGATAAGCTCGTTATCCGTGCCCGATAGGGTCAAGTTCAGTTGGGCTATGTCATTGCGCCAACTGAGCACCCCGAATGCCTGACGCACATGGGTGGGAGATCTTTCCCGCCAGCCCTCTTCTTGAAAATTTCGCAGATGCACAAAATAGCCCAAGGTGCCATTGTTGGCACCGCTGGACAGTTCCGTGGAATGCCGGCCCCAAGAGCCCGCCAGCCCTTCCACTTGATGGCGGGAAAAGGAAAACCCGGTCTTGGTGCGAATTACAATGGCGCCTCCCAGGCTATTGAGTCCATAAACGGGATCTGAGCCTGGATGCAGCGCCATATGGTCGATGGCGCCTTCGGGAATCAAATCCCAATTGACCATATCGCCGAAAGGCTCATTAAAACGGACGCCATTCACATACACGGTCAGCCCCTGAGGCAACCCCAGTAAAGGCGAGGCGGTAAACCCACGGTATTGCACATCGGGTTGGAAAGGATTGCTTTGAACGTCGTTAACGGAAACGCTGCCCAGATAATTGCGCATGTAGTCACTCAGGGCAAAACTATGGGTTTCTTCCAGATCCTCGCCAGTAACTAATTGGACATTGGACGGCAGCCGGTCCAAAGGAACGCTGCCGGCTCCCAAAGGCGTCATACCAGTCACTTCGAGGGTCTCCAATTTCACCGCTTCTTCAGCCTTGGCAGACAAGGCAAGGATGCCTATCAGCCCTCCCCAAATCCATAGGCGCCTCATCATCAATTGCTCCTCCACAATGTTTTCAAAATGGGAGGAGAATAATCAATCCCACGTTAAGATTAAATAGGAATTTTTCCCGAATGTTTTTAACCGGGAATGCAGGAAATTAGAGACGCTTTATCGGCTTTATACGGTAAAACTTTCGCCACACCCGCACGTGGCCTTGGCTTTTGGGTTATTGAACTGAAAAGCCTCGTTCAAACCCTCGCGGCGGTAGTCCACTTCCAACCCTTCCAGGTAGTCCAGATCTTCCCTCTTGACGACCACTTTTACGCCATGATCCTCGAAAACCACGTCATCGGCTTCAATCGCATCAGCGTAATCAATGACGTAGGAATAGCCCGAGCATCCCGCCACTTTGATGCCCAGACGCAAACCAATCCCTTTGCCCCGCTTGGCCAATTGGTCGCGGATACGGCGGGCGGCATTTTCAGTCAATCGAATGGACATAACGTCTCCTTAAATATTTACCTTATGGCTTGACTAAATAACCCCAAAAGACCGTAAAATTCCTTGCAGAGATGCCAAAAATTGCTCCACCTCCAATGGGGTATTATCCTTTCCCAAACTCACCCGGACGGCACTTCGGGCCAGGGTTTCTTCCACCCCCATCGCCAACAGCACGTGGCTGGGCTCCGAACCGCCGCTGGCACAAGCCGAGCCGCTGGATACCGCGATATTTTCCCGGTCCAGGGCCATCACCAGCATTTCCCCGTCCACGCCATTGACCCCAAACTGGAGGGTATTGGGCAAGCGGCGGGCTTGTTCGGCAAACAGGGTAACACCTGGAATTCCCTTCAATCCCGCCTCCAATTGCTGGCGCAGATCGAACACATGTGCCGAGTGCGCTTCCCTTTCCTGTATGATGATTTCCGCGGCCTTACCAAAGCCGACAATCGCGGCAACGTTTTCCGTGCCGCCACGAAGTCCTTGCTCCTGCCCACCTCCATACTGCAGAGGCATCAGTTCCAATTTGGAGTCCAGAATCAGCGCCCCCGCTCCTTTGGGACCATAAATTTTGTGGGCGGACAAAGTCATCATCCGGGCGCCGGTGTCAGAGAAATTCAACGGCATTTTTCCGGTTGCTTGTACCGCGTCGGTATGAAAAACCACGCCGTGCCGCCGGGCGGTTAGCGCCAACTCGGCAAGCGGTTGCACAACGCCTGTTTCATTATTGGCCGCCATGCACGATACTAATTGGACATCCCCACCGATGAGCAGTTCGTCCAGGGCATCAATGGCAATCACGCCGGAGGCATTGACCGGGATAAAACTTACCTGCCATCCCTGTTGTTGGAGTCCTAGGGCGGTTTCGCGCACGGATGAATGTTCAATGGCGCTGACTGCCAACTTGCCGCCCGGGAATTTTCTCATCCTGCCTTGCAGCGCAAGATTATTGGCTTCGGTACCACCGCTGGTGAAAACAACCTGACTCGGCTGGGCATTGACTAACGAAGCAACTTGGGCGCGGGCCTGTTCAATAGCGTCCCGGGCCACCCGTCCCCATCGATACAGAGAAGAAGGGTTGCCATAATATTTGGACAGGAAAGGTTCCATCGCCGCCATTACCCGCTCATCCATGGGTGTCGTGGCGTTGTGATCAAAATAAATCATGTCTTCAATGGACAGATTCTTCTTCTCCCACAGAAGATTCCTTCATGTCACGGTCCTGGCGGTTGGCAACTTGTTGAATGTCATGGCGGGACAATAAATCCCCAAGGCTGATTCCCGATAAATAATCGCGGATTTGCTCGCTCAATCCCATCCATAGTTCATGCGTCAGGCACGGCTGATTATTTTGACAATTGCCTTTCCCCCCGCAGCGGGTGGAATCCAGAGTCTCATCCACTGCGGTAATAATCTCGGCGATATTGATTTCATGAGCCGACCGGCTCAATTGATAACCGCCCCCTGGCCCTCGCACACCCGTGACCATTCCGGCCCGGCGCAGTTTGGCAAACAGTTGTTCCAAATAGGAAAGGGAAATATCCTGACGCTTGGCAATATCGGTTAAAGCCACCGGTTTCTGGCTGCTGTGATAGGCCAAATCCAGCATTGCCGTGACTGCATAACGGCCTTTGGTGGTCAATCGCACGGTAAAACTCCGTTTTAAATTCACTTACAATTTCAAGTGAAATCACTATAACCAATCCCTAGTAATTCAGTCAATTATTTAGAAGCATTATCATTACTGTCCCGCAGCGCACACGCTTCCAGTGGTGGCAAGGGTCTTTCCGGCAAGGAAATACCAGCCTTGTCCAAGGCCTGGCGCAATTCTTCCACTTGTTTGTCGAGAGCTTGGATATGATCCAGCATGTGGTTGATCGCATAGGCCACGGGATCGGGCATTTCCGGCGCCATCCCATAAGCGTCAAAACCAATCCGGCTGGCAATGGCTTCGCGCTGGGCGGCGCTGGCTTTGCGGTCCGCATTGACCACGTGACCGGGAATGCCCACCACTGTGGCACCGTCTGGAACGTCTTTCAACACCACGGAATTGGAGCCGATACGGGCATGATTGCCTACTTTGATGGGTCCCAAAATTTTAGCGCCGGCGCCTACTACCACATTATTTCCCAAGGAAGGATGGCGTTTGCCTTTCTTCCAACTGGTCCCCCCCAGGGTGACGCCGTGATACAGGGTACAGTCATCGCCAATCACCGCCGTTTCCCCGATAACGACGCCCATGCCGTGATCGATGAAAAAGCGCCGCCCGATGCTGGCGCCGGGATGGATTTCTATGCCTGTCAGCCAACGGGCAATGTGGGAAAAAAAGCGGGCCAACCAAAAAAATTTGTTCCGCCATAAACAATGGCTCAGCCGGTGAAACCAAATGGCGTGCACGCCAGGATAGGCGGTGACCACTTCCCGCCAATTGCGGGCAGCGGGATCTCTTTCAAACACACAATTGACGTCTTCTTTGATCCGGGTCCAGAAGTTAGCCAGGCAATTTAGCATGATTTATTTGTCCCTTTGCTGTGTTGAGCCGCCGTTAAAATCCCACGCAAAATATCCACTTCTTTTTTTTCCAAACGCACCCGGCCAAACAAACGCCGGAGCCGCCGCATAATGGATGGCGCCTTGCGGGGATGGAGAAAACCGATGTCCTGCAGGGTTTGCTGCAAATGCCCATAGAAAGATTCCAGCTGCGAAGCCGTTGCCAACAAATTTGGCTCCGGCGTTTTTTCCGCCACCACCGCACGGGTCAGGTGCAACTCATACACCATAATTTGAACCGCAGCGGCAAGATTTAACGAACTGTAACCTGGATTGCAGGGAATATGCAGCCAATAGTGACACAAATCCAGTTCTTCATTGGTCAATCCCGAACGCTCCCGGCCAAAAACCAGAGCGACCCGATGACCGGGGGGCTCTTGTTCCAATAAACGGGCACATTCTCTGGGTGTCACTTGCGGCCACGAAATCGTTCTTTGGCGGGCAGTAGAGCCGATTACCAGGTGGCAACCGGCTATCGCCTCTTGCAAGGTATCACATACCTCCGCCCGGGCCAGCACGTCGTCCGCCCCGGCGGCACGCGCGGTGGCGTCGCTACTGGGAAATTGCTTGGGAGACACCAGTACGAGCTCATAAAACTGCATGTTTTTCATTGCCCTGGCTACCGCCCCGATATTTCCCGGGTGACTGGTTTCTACCAGGACAATTCGAATTTTTGGCAACAAACCCTTGTCCTTCCAACCCAATGTAAAGTTGCAAAATTCTATCAAAAAGCCGATATACTAATACCTTTTACCGCAAAGACACACATTATGCATCCCATGTTAAATATGGCCACCCGCGCAGCCAAACGTGCGGGGGACATCATTGTGCGCGCCCTCGATCAGATTGATTACCTGGCAATTGACAGTAAAGGCAAAAATGATTTTGTCAGCGAGGTGGACCGAACCGCTGAACAGGAAATCATACGCATCCTGCATAAAGCCTACCCCCATCATCATTTTCTGGGTGAGGAAGGCGGCCGTCTTGGCAATGCTTCGGAACCCGAGTTTCTGTGGATCATCGATCCTCTCGATGGCACCACTAATTTTCTCCATCGCTTTCCGCAATTTGCGGTTTCCATCGCCCTGCGCTATCAGGGGCAAATAGAACAGGCCGTGGTCTATGACCCACTACGGCAAGAGATGTTCACCGCCACCCGGGGCGCTGGCGCCATGCTGAATAACCGCCGCATCCGGGTATCGAAACAAACCACCATGGAAGGCGCGCTGCTGGGAACAGGATTTCCTTTCAAGCAGCAACAATTCCTCGACAACTATTTGAATATGTTCCGCGCCCTGTTCAAAGATAGCGCCGGAATCCGCCGTGCGGGGGCCGCTGCCTTGGATTTAGCTTATGTGGCCTGCGGCAGAATGGACGGTTTCTGGGAAATTGGTCTTCAGCCTTGGGATATGGCGGCCGGCATCCTGCTCATTCAAGAAGCCGGAGGCATCGTCAGTGATTTTGACGGCAACAATCAATATCTCGAAATTGGCAATATCGTCGCGGGCACACCGAAAATACACGGCATCATTTGCCAGCGGATAGCGCCCTTTGTGACTGATGAATTACGGACGCCGCAGCACACCATGTAAAAATCCCTCCCAAAAGGGGCGAGGCAAGAAGCTTTTGGAAAACGCCATAAACCCTTCCTTGGGGGGCTGGATGACGGCCAATATTTCTTGTCAAAACCAAGTGAGATGCGTTTTAGGTGGGGGTAATGAACCCAGCGGGATGCAGTAGTGTCAACCCGCTGGATTATCTGATATTTATTGCGTTACAGTTGCACATCCACTGCTTCTTTTTCCGGCAACAGCAAATCTTCCCGCTTGACCTTCAATAGCAGCAGGACAGAGCTGGCCACGTAGATGGATGAGTAAGTCCCCACTACCACACCAAGAATCAAGGCAATGGCAAAGTTGCGGATAATTTCACCCCCCAGAAAAGCCAGCGCCAACAGCACCAGCAAAGTAGTCAGGGAAGTGATCAACGTACGGCTCAAGGTCTGGTTAATGGAAATATTGATAATTTCCACCGCATCCCCGCGCCTTATTCGCCGGAAGTTTTCGCGGATGCGGTCATATACCACGATGGTGTCGTTGAGAGAATAACCAATCACCGCCAAGATGGCGGCCAGCACCGTCAAATCAAATTCCAACTGGGTCAAGGCGAAAAAGCCTAAGGTGATGATAACGTCATGAATCAAGGCGGCAATCGCCCCCAGGGCAAAGCGGTATTCAAAGCGCCACGCCACATAAATCAAAATCCCAAACAAGGCAAACAGCATGGCCAATCCACCCTTTTCCGTAAGCTCTTCACCTACTTGAGGCCCCACGAACTCCACTCTCCGAAGTTGCGGACGATTGTCAGGATCGGCCTGCTGCAAGACTTCCAGGATCTTGTTGCTCAATTGAGAAGTGTTAAGGCTAGGATCTGGCGCCAGGCGAATCAGCACTTCCCGGGAAGTACCAAAATGCTGAACCGCCGCGTCCTTGAAATCCCCTTGCTCCAAAAGAGAGCGGATATGGGCAAGATCCACCGGTTTTGGATAACCGACTTCCACCAAAGTGCCGCCGGTAAAGTCCAACCCCAGGCGCAGCCCCTGGAAAATCAAGCCCCCCAAAGAAAGAATTATTAAAAAACCGGACAAAATCAGGGCAAAGTTACGCTTGCCCATAAAATCGAAATTGCGTTGGGAAATATGCTGGGTCATGTTAACTCCTTAAATCGCCAGGCTTTTCAAGCGGCGATTGCCATAAAACCAGTTGATAAGCATGCGGGTCACCAAAATCGCGGTGAACATGGAGGTCATAATGCCGATGGACAACGTGACCGCAAAACCCTTGATGGGTCCAGTGCCTAAACCAAAAAGCACCAATGCGGCAATCAAGGTGGTGATATTGGCATCGAAAATGGTGGCAAAAGCCCGCTCGTAACCCACATAAATACTGGCTTGGGGGCTATTGCCATTGCGCAGTTCTTCTTTTATCCGCTCGAATATTAACACGTTGGCATCCACCGCCATCCCAACCGTCAGCACGATACCCGCAATCCCGGGCAAGGTTAGGGTAGCCTGGAGTAATGACAAAATGGCTAGAAGCAAAATCAGGTTAAAGGTGAGCGCCACGTCCGCCACCAGTCCAAAGACCTTGTAGTACCAAGCCATAAATCCCAATACCAGGACAAAGCCGACGACTACCGACATAAAGCCGCGTTCAATATTGTCTCGGCCCAGGCTGGGACCTACTGTGCGTTCTTCAATGATTTCCACCGGTGCCGCCAAAGCTCCGGCTCTCAACAAGAGCGCTAGATTGCGGGCTTCTTCCGTGCTATCGAGGCCGGTGATTTGGAAACGCTTGCTGAAACGGCCGCGAATGGTAGCGATATTGATGACCTCTTCAACCCGTTTCTTGACCCGCACCTTCTTGCCATCCACCGTTTTTGTTTCCACCCGGTTTTCAATAAACACCACCGCCATGGGCTTGCCGATATTCTCCCGCGTCACCTTGGCCATGCGCTTGGCACCCACTGCATCCAGGGTGATGAAAACCGCTGGCGAGCCGCTTTGCTGATCGAAGCCGGAAGAAGCATCAACAATCTGATCCCCAGTCACAATCACCCGCCGCTTTAACAATACCGGCTTGCCGCTGCGGTCATAATAAAGGCGGGTACCAATGGGCGGATGTCCCTTGAGGGCGGCTTCCACATCGTGCTCGGTATCCACCAACCGGAACTCCAAAGTGGCGGTAGCGCCGAGAATATCCTTGGCGCGCGCAGTATCTTGTACCCCAGGCAATTGAACAACAATCCGGTCTTCCCCTTGTTGTTGAATGACAGGTTCCGCCACCCCCAGCTCATTGACCCGGTTACGCAATGTGGTAAGGTTTTGCTTTAATGCAAAACGCTTGATTTCCTTTTGCTCGGCCTCCGACAACTGGACGACCAGTTCCAGATTGTTTTCATCCGCAGTGATGACCAGTTGCCGAAATTCCTTGCTCAAAACGTTTTGAGCTTTGGCCATGGCACTGGCATCCTTGAACTTGAGGCGGATAGTCTTGCCGTCCTTGTTGACCGCAAGATAACGGATTTTCTGTTCCCGGAGGGTGGTGCGGATATCACTTAAATAACGTTCCACCGCTTGATCAATGGCCGCTTCCATATCCACTTGCAGGAGAAAATGCACACCGCCCCGCAAATCCAGCCCGAGATACATAGGCTCGGCACCAATGGCTTGAAGCCATTTTGGAGTAGCAGGGGCCAAATTCAACGCAACGGTATATTGATCCCCCAAAACATCCCGCAAAATATCGGCGGCTTTCAGTTGGGCGTCGGTGGAATCGAATCGCACCAATAGCTTGCCTTCCTGGATTTCCATCGCTTTTGATTGCAATCCCGCCGCTTGCAAGGCTTTATTGAGGCGTACTTGTAAACTCGCGTCAACTGTGGCCTCCCGCTGCGGAGACACTTGAATTGAGGGATCCTCGCCAAACAGATTGGGCAAGGCATAAAGCGCGCCTAACACCAAAGCGATGATGATGAGCGCATTTTTCCACAGGGGAAAACGGTTCTGCATGACTATCCTTCAGCTTTTTCTTATGACGATTTTTCCGCTTTCGCGATCTTCTTTTTGATTGCCTTAAAGGACCCTTTGGGCAAGATGGTGGCAATGGCGTTTCTTTGCACCTGGATATGTATGCCATCGGCTACTTCCAGGACAACGAAGCTTTCATCCAGATCCACCACCCGGCCGACAATCCCGCCATTGGTGACCACATCGGTCCCCTTGCCGAGAGACTGGACCATTTTCTTGTGTTCTTTGGCGCGTTTTTGTTGCGGCCAGATAAAAAGCAAATAGAAAAAAGCAAAGATAGCCAAAGGCAACAAAAGCCCCACAATGCCAGGCTCTTGTGCGGGCGGCGCGGCTTGGGCCAACGCGTCGGAAATGAAAAACCCCATGAGAGAATCCTTTATAGTTATCGAGTCAGTTAGATAAACTAGAAATTATGCCATAAGCGGCGCTTGTTTGCCCCGTTGAAGATAAAATTGTTGGACAAAATCTTCCAATGCCCCAGCCTCAATTGCTTCCCGAAGCCCACGCATCAGTTGTTGGTAATAATGTAAATTGTGTGTGGTATTGAGACGGGCTCCCAATATTTCTCCGCAACGATCAAGATGATGAAGATAGGCCCGGGAATAATGCCGGCAGGTATAACACTCACATGCTTCATCCAACGGCAGGGTATCTTCCTTGAAGCGACTGTTACGAATTTTGACCACACCTTCGCGGGTAAACAAATGACCATTACGGGCATTGCGGGTAGGCAGTACGCAATCAAACATGTCCACTCCACGGCGCACGCATTCCACAATATCTTCCGGCGTCCCCACTCCCATCAAATAACGGGGTTTGTCTTCGGGCATTTGTGGTAATAACGCATCAAGAATCCGGTAGCGGTCCTCTTTGGGTTCTCCCACTGACAGGCCGCCTATGGCGTAACCATCAAACCCGATAGACACCAAGCCCTGCAAGGATTGTTCGCGCAATGATTCATAGACACCACCTTGAACTATCCCAAACAGAGCGGCTGAATTATCTCCATGGGCAACTTTGCTCCGCTCGGCCCAACGCAACGATAACTTCATGGACAAACGAGCCTGCTCAAACTCTGCTGGATAAGGGGTGCACTCGTCAAAGATCATGACGATATCCGAGCCCAATCCACGCTGAACCGCCATCGATTCCTCCGGCCCCATGAAAATTTCATCCCCATTTATGGGAGAACGAAAGTACACGCCTTCTTCGCGAATCTTTCGGATCTTGCCCAGGCTGAAGACTTGAAAGCCGCCGGAATCGGTCAAAATCGGCCCCAGCCAATGCATGAACGAATGCAACCCCCCATGGGCGCGGATAATTTCCACTCCAGGACGCAACATAAGATGGAAAGTATTTCCCAAAAGGATCTCGGCGCCGCTCTCCCTGACTTCCTCGGTGGTCATCGCCTTAACGGTGCCATAAGTTCCCACCGGCATAAAGGCGGGCGTTTCCACCCTACCCCGGGGAAATTCCAGACGTCCCCGCCGGGCGGATTGATCCGTTCTAAATAACCGGAATTGCATCCGACTCAATACATCACCTTACACCTTGATTTATCAAAAGAAATATCCTGGTTGCCGCGCAAAAATTGTAGATTGTTTGGCTCCTGGTAGCAAAAATCACGTATGTGATGACAAGCAACCTTCCGATAGCCTATGGAAATATCCAAGTTAATTCTAAGTCTTTCAAAACCACCTATTATTCATACTAGCTGCCTGACCTTGAAGCCCCATCTCGCCACCCGCACTCCTCTTCAAATACTTGATTTGCCGCAGGCATATAGTTTCACCAGCGAAACGGAGTACCCCCTGCACTACCAAATACCTTCCCGGTATAGCGCCAGTGGAGAAGTACTTTCTAGTACTTCGTCAACTTAGGATTGATGCGTTGGTGGATTTGACCAGTGGTTAGTTGTAATGCACACGAGCTCAGAACTAACAGGGTCAATCAAGCGAGCGCCACGCAGTGGATGACTGCCTATCCGCTTCATATATCCAATTAATTTAATTCTTTCTGACGGAGTATTAGCTATGTACCTGGCACTTCACACATCATTCAATGGAATAAATCACCGATTTTCACTGGCCCGGCACTTTGCCAAATAGGCTCTTGAATATTGCCAGATCATCAAAACTGACAAAGCCGCTGCCATCAAAATCAGCATCCGCATTGCTGCTGCCAAAAGCCGATTTAAATAGGGCAAGATCAGCAAAGCTGACAAATCCATTGTTGTCCAAATCCGCATCACAGAGATTGCCATAGCCATCATTGTTGCTGTCTCGCTGGTCAGGATTGGAAGTTAAGGGACAGTTATCGGTAGCATCAGGGATTCCATCTCTGTCAGTATCAGCAATCGCATCCGTAAAATCACGCCAATAGAATCCTCCACCAGGAGAACCGATTAAAACCTTGGATGAGTCAGGTTGAATCGCTATTGGAATTACCATAGGCCATTCCAGTCCTTGGTTGACCTGATGCCAACTCATCCCACCATCAATTGTTCGTAAAATACCGCCCGAGGATTGCCTGAAACCGCCAGAAGTATAGGCTGATGAAGAACTGGCATACATAATATCTGAGTTCTGTGGATCAACCGCTACATCTCTGACATAGGCAATATTGGCAAGAATCATCTGGCACGCTTGGCCAAGGTTGTTCAAATCAGAAATGATGCATGAATAGACACCCTGGCTGGTATCATCCTGAAAAACCGCAACAAGCACTTTGTTGGCGTGATTGGCATCGAAACTAATTGCAGAAACACCTCCCCATTCTCCGCGTTCAAAGACACTGCCACTGTTGAAGCCACCAATGTCACCTTTTGTCAAAACAACCTGCCAGGTTCCAATATCGCCCTTATTGGAAACAAACAGCCCATTTTCTCCTCCAGCAAGGATTTTTCCGGTTTGTGGATCAATTGCAGTCGTGCGGCAACCAGAATTGCAATCAAATACCATTCGCCATGTATTGCCATGATTGATGCTGCGGAATACTTTTCCATCAATAGTGACATACAGACGTCGATTATTGACAGGACTGGTGGGGTCAATTGATAACCCATAAACCTCAGCAGTTGGCGCAATACCACTCAAGGCAGCTTGGTTCCATGACTGTCCATAGTCAGTACTGTAATAGGGTGAGACTGGCTCTCCCTGATCTCCAGATGCGAACATCCACACGCGTTCTGGGTGTGCTGGATCAGAAGCCAGCGCAGTCACAACACCCCCATAGGAATGACCATCAATTCCCGGCCATTTGTCAGTATCATGAATACATAATTTCCAGTGCCCACCGCCATCACGGCTGACCAGACATCCAAGATCATTCATCCCAGCATAAATGACTTGACTGTCAGCCTTGTTAATCTCAAGAATAAAAGGGGTAATGTTATCAATGCCGGTTGATTGCCAACCTGCTTGCTCGTTACCGTGAGTCGTCAGGTTTTCAACAGTTAATGTATTGTCCGCATTATCAGTCACGCTAAAAACAAACTGGTTTGTAACCCAATAAAGTTCGTTGCTGTCTGACAAGTTAAAACCAAGCGTGTTCGCTCGGCTAGCCGACCCCGGATTCAAAATCGAATGAATTTTTGACCAACCCAACTGCCAGTTTTCAGCTGTACCCGCCCATTGCTCAACATTGCCTAACTCCTCTACCAGCCAGCCACTATCAAAGTCAGGTGTTTGGCTGGCATGTTGAATACGCCATGCAGCCTGTCGGGGCAGGTCATGATACCAGCTCGTATAGATATTAAAGACACGCAGTTGAGTTGGGTCGGCGTTATCCTGCTGAGGCCATAACAACAGATGAGGGTTCTTACCTGTTGGAAACATAGTGCTATCAAATACTTCGTGCCAGACGTTAGTAACCACATTCGTGGAAAATTTGATACCCGCGGTACCAAAAGACGAATTTTTATATGCGAGAAAGGCATAATGAGGCGCTACCGGATGAAAAACAAAATCTGTCGGCTCGCTCTCATTACCAATTGCTTGCCAGGAAAAACCGCCATCCCTCGTCAAATAAATAGCAGGCTGCGGGATGTCAATAAACCGCGTTGATGTTGAAAGTACTGCGACTAGATCTGGGTTTTGTGGATGAATGATAATTTTTGTACCAACAATTTCAGTATTCGCAGGAATATTACTGGAATCTTGAGGACGAGAAACAACGTTGAAAGTTAATCCGCCATCATTGCTTCTCATGATTACAGGAACGAGCGAACCATTTTCATCAAATACGCTGTCGTAGGCTGGCGTAACCGAGGCATAGACAATATCCGGATCACTGGGTGAAATCGCAATGTAGTGAAATACCCGCTGATCACCGCCGATGATCAGACTAAAATGTCTTCCTCCGTCAGTACTTCGATAAATGCCTCCATCAGTTGCCAGAAATAGTATATCTGGATTATCTGGATGAAAGGCCGCGCTAATAACATGGGTTGAATACATGCCGCTTGCGGCCCCTATGATCTGCCATTGTTGATCGGAGGATCGCTTGATATAGGCGCCACCAAGGTCTGTTGTGACGATAATGGTGCCGGTTGGCCCAGCAGTCGCGTAATTCATGGCGCCTCCACCACCAATATTTGTGCGCTGCCATATTGAATCTTGTGCGGGGAGATCGCGTACAAAAGAAAAACAAACAACGAAACAGAAAATAATAAAAGTGAAATTCAATGACTTCATAATAAAAGTATTTTTAGAACTTGTTACAGAATCATTACCTGAATCAGCAACCCATAATTATTATTTTCATAAGACATGTTACCAACAATTACAAGACATTAAAAGCTATATCTTTTTCGGGCGTTGTTGCACGACCCCCCGATGAATGCTTACCAAGCGTGGTAGGGAATCTATGCAACAACGCAATCACGGATTCAATAAATTATCAATCTGAGCTTTTTAATAAATTAATTATTATTATCAATCCAATCATCAAGGTGAACTTTCAAATCCTTAACTATTTCTGGATTTTGGCCAGACAAGTCTGTTTTTAATGCCGGGTCAGAATAAACATCATATAAGGAATAGATTTCACCACTTTTCAAGGGGAAATAGACCAACTCCCATTTACCATGTCTGACCATTTTCGCTTTTGCTTGTATAAGCACTTCTTTATATTTATTCTTAATTGAAAGGGTACCGGTATCATGATTTTTTACCTCAAGTAACTCCAAGACAGACGGATAAGAAATTCTATCCTCGGGCAGTCCAGGAACTTTGGCTATCCAAATACCAGTTTCAGCATAAGCATATCTATCAACTCTAGAACTAGGATCTAAGACCAAATCCAAAAGAGAATCGCCTTCCCAATTAGTTGGTGATGAAATTCCAGCTAATTGCAGGATCGTAGGGGCTAAATCTATAGAACGGATTGTAGAATTTACATTTGTTCGTTTGATAATTTTAGGAAATCTAATGATTAGAGGTATACGGTACCCATAATCAGACAATATATTTCCCTGGCCCCATGTTGCCCCTTCAAAAAGATCAACTCCATGATCCGAGTAAATAATAAATATAGTATCATCGGCAATACCTATCTTGTTTATATAATCAAATATTTTAGCAACTTCATCATCAAAGCTTCTAACCGCACCATTATATAAGCTAAATATTTGCTTCACATCAAAATGTTGTTTCCCTGCTTCCTGCGCCTTTACAATTTCTTCTGGAGAAGAAACCCCTGACATAGCAAAAAAGGAGCGCCCTCGATAATTTGGATCCGCATACATTCGGTAATATGGCCAATTAGAACCAAACGGCCCATGAGTTGCAGCCATGAATATATTCAAGAAAAACGGTTTATCCTGCTTAGCAAGATTACCAATCAACAACCTTGAATCATGGCCTATTTCAGATGTCAAGGGAACGCCAGCCAGATAATACAATTCAGGAATAAAAAATTTTCCAAAATTGTTATTAGTAAATAAACTTAGAAACAACCTCAAGTCTTTAGGCCCTTGCCGAAGGAGATACTTAAGATTCCACTGATCTTCGGGCAATTTCTTTATATCGAAGCCAAAATCATATTTTGACAAATCCCCTGCAGCCCAATCTCCTACAGCAGCTGTTATATATCCATGCTCCTTTAAAAGTTTTGGCAAAGTTGGAACAGATATTTCCTTTTCGTCATCCCCGATAAAATTAAATCTTATCCCATGGGTTTTAGGCCATGTTGATGTAAGAAAAGACGTAATACTTGGCGCAGTCCTTGCGATGGGGACAATACAATTTCCAAAATTAACCCCCTGCGTTGCAATTGTATCAATGGTTGGCGTTAGATCTTGATCATTACCATTTACCCCAAGACGATCCGCCCTAAGAGTATCAGACCCAATCATAATTATATTAGGATATTTATTGCTTTTATTCGCTAGTTTTTTTATATCGGGTTCTGATTGCCATTGCGCCAAAACAAACACCAAAGGATACAAGGACAAAAACCCAAGCAACACCAATCCAATTTTGTATTTTTTATATTTTATATTAAGCAGCGAGTATAGAATTATGGGACCAGAAAATAGCAGCACTACGACAGCATACAAAACATACAACCTCACAGGAGATAGTAGCTCCCAAATTGGTATCAATCTTAATATATCGTAATTAAATGAAGAGACAACCGTGCTTGGACTGTAAAACAGTTTTTCTAGAAAAACTGTTGACGTTATGGAAAATATTGAAAAAACGCAAAACAATATATTTATTATTAAATTATATCGGAATTTAAAAATCTTAATTAACGACAAATAACATATGCTCCCCAATAAAGCCATTAGAGACATAATTATGGAAGAATAAAATGCAAGCCTCGATAAAGCATATAGAGCATAGCCCCCAAACTGCTGAACTATCTCCTTATTCACGCTAGGCCCGCTATATAACTGGTCATTTGCTGACTTTACAGTCAATAACAATGAAAGAATAACAGAAACTGCTATCGGTGTAACAATATATTTTGATAGCCTCATTATTACCCTTATCTCCTTTTAAACACAAAAAATTCTTTCTTAAACATTATCAATTATAATTCTGCAGGCAACCTGAAAATATAAACCTTTACAAGTTTCCAATTGATAAATCACGCTTCTCTTTGAATAGTAATGGCAATAGGCGCAGGCTTGCGGTTTACCTTTAGAATGTTTCAAGCCAGCCACAGCACTCATCTTTATAAACAATTATAGCCTCATTTTATTATCATTCCGCTGTCAGTCTCTCAGGCTTTGGCGTCTTAGCACTCAATTCAGTTCCAAAACCCAAATATCCTTATCATTCATTTTGGTTTTGAACTTTAGTCATATGACCTTTTTCACAATTTTGAAGACATACTGCATGTGTTAGCGGCGTAGCCAGTGAAATGCCAAATTCTTGGGAAGTTTTTAGAAATCTTTCGTTTAGGGATTGGCGGATACCGATTAGTCGTTCCGGATTTTTAGTGTAGTAATACACTACCCATTCCAAAGCATGGTCGCCGGTTTCGTTGAGGCCGATTTCCAGGGGGAATTGCACTTCGATGCCTTCCATTTTCTCCTCAACTATTTTTTGCCAGGCGACTTCCAGCATTTCCCGTACTTTGGCGGGTGGGGTGTCGTAGCCGATTTTAAAAGTAAGTTTTTCCCGCAGTCCTCTTGCGGAGGCGAATTTGGAGAGATTGCGAATAACGTGATCGCGCAAGGCGGCATTGCGGATAATGACCCGGTGGTTGGCGACGATGTCGAGAATTTCGGTATGGAACATTTTGGTCTTGAAAACCACGCCAAACAGTTGATCGGCCCCGTTAACCCGGACCACGTCGCCTTCTTCAAGAATATTGCTGTTGAGCATGATGAGCCCGCTGAATAAATCCGGCGCCCAGGTTGCCTGTGTCAAGGCCAATAGCACGCCGATAAATCCCAGCACACCGCCCGCTTCCAGCAGGGACTCAAACCCCAGCATTCGAACCAGCGTGATTAAGGTGACAACAAACACGAAGATTTGCGCCACCAAGGTCAAAAGCCGGGATTGATAGGTTTCCACCCAGCGCCATTCTCCCCGGATTTGCTTGCGCTTGCCGTACCGGCGCAGTATCCATATACCCAACAGATGCGCCACCAGATAAGCCAAATACAATAACACCAGGATTCCCAACAGCGTTCGGGTCCAGTGCCCTTCCCCGCCGCCGGAAAATAGGTGCCAGTACACAAAACCCAAAACGATGGCCAAATTCAGTGACTGAAAAACATGCACCCGAAGCCGCAGCAGATTCTCGTTCACGTCATGGGTGGAAGCCAGCTTGACCAAAGGACGGGCGAACAGCAGCAGCAATAGGTTGACGGTAATCACGACCCAAGTCAGAACATCCACCTGAGCGAGGAGCTCCAGGAATTTCTGCCACGCCTGCATCATGATTGGTCATCCCCCTCCATTGGAATCAAGGGTTGCCGGCAACCCTTGCAGAAATACTGTTGCTGACCGGATTGAATACGGCGGTGGCGGATAATGGTCAATTCGTGCTCCCGGCATGCGCAACGGTAACGGAAGCGCCGCAAACGCCGGACCTGGGATTGAGAGGTATCATAATCGTGGCAGCGATCCGGCGGAAGCTCAAACAACGCCATGACTTGTTGCCATTCTTTACCGTGGGGTTGGATTTTTTTGCCGTATTGCAAATAAGCCACTGCATGGGCCAGTTCGTGCCCCACCGCCACTTGGACAAAGTGATCGAAATTCTGTGCCATCAATATCGGATTAAAACGCAAAATAATTTGCTTGCCTAGTGCCTGCATTTGACCGGCCGCCTTGCCTTTGAGGTCGAAGCGCACCTCAATAGCTGGCAACGCCTTCCATTGGTAATGTTGGGCCGCGACTGCCAATAATTCACCCAAGCGGTGATAAATCTTCGCCACTTGCCGCGGCGATGCTGGAAACGTCATTTCCATTCCTGCACTTAAGATTGAATCGCTCATTTTCGCATTGTCCACGCTTGGCGCAAAACTTCCGTCCGCCTTGGCCGTCAATTAAGGTAGAATTTATACATTTATTCATTCAGATACGAGGACCCTATGGAAGCACTGGAAGTCAATACCCTGACTCGGAAAATCGAAGACCTCAAGGCCCGTACCGAAGCCTTAAGGGGGTATCTTTGACTACGCCAGCAAGAAAGAACGGCTGGAAGAAGTTTTAAGAGAGCTGGAAGACCCGGAAGTCTGGAACGATCCCGACAAAGCCCAAGCGTTGGGCAAAGAACGGGTGCAACTGGAAGACACCGTCCAGACCATTGACAATCTCACTCAAGGTCTGAGCGAGGTGGAAGAACTGCTGGAAATGGCTCTGGAAGAAAACGACGAGGACACCATCGCCAGCATTGCCGAGGACCTGGAAAACCACGAAAAAACTGTTTCCGACCTGGAATTCAGGCGCATGTTCTCCGGGGAAATGGATGCCTGTAACGCCTTTCTGGACATCCAGGCCGGCTCCGGCGGCACGGAAGCCCAGGATTGGGCGGAAATGTTGCTGCGCATGTACCTGCGCTGGGCGGAACGCAAAGGCTTCAAGACCGAAATCATCGAATTGTCTCCCGGCGAAGTGGCAGGCATCAAAAGCGCCACCATCAAGGTGGAAGGCCCTTATGCCTATGGCTGGCTGAAAACCGAAACCGGCGTTCACCGCCTCGTGCGTAAATCCCCTTTCGATTCCGGCAACCGCCGTCATACCTCGTTTGCCGCGGTGTTCGTCTCTCCGGAAGTGGAAGACGATATCGACATTGAAATCAATCCGGCGGACCTTAGAATCGACGTGTATCGCGCTTCCGGCGCCGGTGGTCAGCACGTCAACCGGACCGAATCGGCTGTGCGTATCACCCACCTGCCCACCGGCATCGTCGTCCAGTGTCAAAATGATCGTTCTCAGCACAAAAACAAGGCCACTGCCATGAAGCAGCTCAAGGCCAAACTGTACGAGCTGGAAATGCAGAAAAAACAGGCCGAGCAGCAGAAACTGGAAGAAAGCAAATCCGACATCGGCTGGGGCAGCCAAATCCGCTCCTATGTGCTGGACCAATCGCGCATCAAGGACCTACGCACCGGTGTGGAAACCGGCAATACTCAGGCGGTGCTTGACGGGGACTTGGATCAGTTTATTGAAGCCAGCCTTAAAAGTGGGCTTTAATACCAAATCAATCTTTCATAAGGGAATTTAATTTAATAAAACATGAACGACCAAACCACCGAAACCCAGGACCTTATCGCCCAACGCAAGGCCAAACTGGCCGCCCTGCGGGAAGCGGGCATCGCCTATCCCACCGACTTCCGCCGCGACAGCATTGCCGCCGAGCTGCACGCCCGCTTTG
The DNA here is from genome assembly GCA_001566965.1 of Methylothermaceae bacteria B42. Classification (NCBI taxonomy): domain Bacteria; kingdom Pseudomonadati; phylum Pseudomonadota; class Gammaproteobacteria; order Methylococcales; family Methylothermaceae; species Methylothermaceae bacteria B42. The sequence continues at coordinate 90,935 of LSNW01000007.1, forward strand.
ACGACAAACCTCAGGCGTTTTTTGAGCAGCAACCCCTGCGGGTACGGGTGGCGGGCAGAATGATGTCGCGCCGTTTGATGGGCAAGGCAAGCTTCTGCCACCTGCAGGATATGTCCGGCCGCATACAGCTTTATGTCACCCGTGATGGATTGCCCGATGGCCTTTACCAGGAATTCAAGAAATGGGATATCGGCGATATCCTGGGCGCGGAAGGTACTTTGTTCAAAACCAAAACCGGCGAATTGAGCGTCAAGGTGGATGAAATCCGTTTGCTCGCCAAGTGCCTGCGCCCGCTGCCGGAAAAATACCACGGCCTCACCGATCAGGAACTACGCTACCGTCAGCGTTATCTCGACCTGATCATGAACGAGGTGACCCGGCGCACCTTCAAAATTCGCTCCCAGACGGTGCAGCACATTCGCCAGTTCCTGATTGAACGGGACTTTCTCGAAGTGGAAACCCCGATGATGCAGGTAATTCCGGGCGGTGCCGCCGCCCGCCCTTTCATCACCCATCACAACGCCCTGGAAATGCAGCTTTACCTGCGCATTGCCCCCGAGCTGTACCTCAAGCGGCTGGTGGTGGGTGGCTTCGAGCGGGTGTTCGAGATCAACCGTAATTTCCGCAACGAGGGCCTTTCCACCCAGCACAACCCGGAATTTACCATGCTGGAGTTCTACCAGGCCTACGCCGAATATCACGACTTGATGGATCTGACCGAAATCTTGTTTCACAGCCTGGCGGAGAATGTCCTCGGCTCCACCACCATTCCCTATCAGGGCCGGGACTACGATTTTGGCGCGCCTTTCCAGCGCTACACCTTGTTCGAATCCCTGCTCCGCTTCAACCCAGGACTAGCCGCCGAGGATGTGGACAATCTGGACAATGCCCGCCGGGTGGCAGAGAAGCTGGATATTCCCATCCTCTCCAGCTTTGGTTTGGGCAAGGTTCAGACCGAAATTTTCGAAAAAACCGTCGAGCCCAAATTGCTCGATCCCACCTTCATCACCGAATACCCGGTGGAGGTCTCGCCCCTGGCCCGGCGCAGCGACAAAAACCCAAATGTCACCGACCGCTTCGAGCTGTTCATCGCCGGCCGGGAAATCGCCAATGGATTCACCGAGCTCAACGATCCCGAAGAACAAGCCGCCCGCTTCCGCCAGCAATTGGAGGCCCGAGACGCCGGCGACGAAGAGGCCATGCATTTCGACGCCGATTATATTCTCGCCCTGGAACACGGCATGCCCCCCACCGCCGGCGAAGGGATCGGCATTGACCGGCTGGTGATGCTGCTGACCGATTCGCCTTCCATCCGCGATGTGCTGCTCTTCCCCCACATGCGGCCCAAAGCCCAGGAGGAATCATGAGCGGGATGAACTATCTCAGCACCCGCGGTCAAACCGAACCCATGGGATTCCAGGATGCGGTGATGACCGGCCTGGCCCCCGACGGCGGGTTGATTGTTCCTGAACGCATTCCCGATGTTTCCTGCCAGTTAGAACGCTGGTCAAAGCTCAATTATCCTGATCTGGCCTTCGAATTGATCCATCTGTATGCGGATCTGCCGGACAAAGATCTAAAAGAAATCATTCAGCGCAGTTATGCCACCTTCCGCCACCCTGAAATCACCCCTACTGTCGAAGTTGGCCCGGTCCATATTGTCGAACTATTCCACGGACCCACCCTGGCTTTCAAGGACGTTGCCCTGCAATTTCTTGGCAACCTGTTCGAATACATATTGGAACGCCGCGACCAACACCTCAATATTCTCGCCGCCACCAGCGGCGATACCGGCAGCGCTGCCATTTACGGCGTGCGGGGTAAGGAGCGGATCCGGATTTTCGTGATGCACCCCAAGGGCCGGGTCAGCCCGGTGCAAGAACGGCAGATGACCTCAGTGCTCGATCCCAACGTCTTCAACCTGGCGGTGGAAGGCACCTTTGACGATTGCCAGCGAATCATGAAGGCGATTTTCCGGGATGTAGCATTCAAGGAAAAATACCGCCTGGGGGCGGTAAACTCGGTTAATTGGGCGCGGGTGCTGGCGCAAATGGTGTACTATTTTTATGCCGCTTTCCGGCAACGGGAAAAAGGCGCCGATCAGGTTCAATTCGCGGTGCCCACCGGCAATTTCGGCGATATTCTGGCTGGCTGGTACGCCAAGCAAATGGGACTGCCCATCTCTTTATTAATCCTGGCCACCAACGAAAACGATATTTTGTCACGGTTTTTCAATACCGGCACCTACAGCGTCAGCCAAGTGGTTCCTACCCTCAGCCCGGCCATGGATATTCAAGTCGCGAGCAATTTCGAGCGCTACCTCTACTACCGGATAGAACAGGATCCGGAAAAACTGCGGCACTTGATGGAGACATTTGAATCCACCGGCGCCCTGACCCTCCCGATTACCCCGGGGGAACCTGTGGATCCCCTGTTTGCCGCGGGCAGCGCCGACCGGCAAGCCACCCTGGCCACCATTCAAAAATACTGGCGGGAGTACCAATATTTGCTTGACCCCCACACCGCCACGGGCGTCCATGTCGCCGAGCAACACTTAAGTGACAGCGATCCCACGTTATGCCTGGCCACGGCCCACCCGGCCAAATTCGGCGATGCCATCCGCGAGGCATTGGGGGAAGATCTTGCCCACCATGAATTGCTGGACCGGTTGGCAACGGCCGAAACCCGCTGCGACACCGTGCCTGCCGACGAGGCCGCCATCCGCAATTACCTGAAAGATCACGCATTCTAAGGACCGCCATGAGCCAAGTTTTTATTTACGATACCACCCTTCGCGACGGTACCCAACGGGAGGAAATTTCCCTGTCGGTGGATGACAAGCTGGAAATCGCCAAGCGCCTCGATGAGTTTGGCATTCACTATATCGAAGGTGGCTGGCCGGGTTCCAATCCCAAGGATGCGGAATTTTTCGACCGGGTCAAAGCCCTGGATCTACGGCACGCCAAAATCGCCGCCTTTGGCAGCACCCGCCGCAAGGGCATCACCTGTGAGGAAGACGCCAATCTCAAAGCGTTGATCGATGCCGGCACCCCGGTAGTTACCCTGGTGGGCAAAAGCTGGGATTTCCACGTCCACGAGATTCTCAAAACCACGCCGGAAGAAAATCTGGCCATGATTACCGAATCGGTGGCCTACATGAAAAGCCACGGCCGGGAGGTCATCTTCGACGGAGAGCACTTTTTCGACGGCTATCTGGCCAATCCCGATTACGCCTTGGCCACTTTGAAAGCGGCGGAACAAGGCGGCGCCGACTGGTTGATTCTGTGTGAAACCAATGGCGGCCGCTTGCCCTGGGAAGTGGAAGACATCGTCGCCGAAGTGCGCCGGCATCTGAATACGCCGCTTGGCATTCACGCCCACAACGATTCCGGCTGTGGCGTCGCCAACGCCCTGGCGGCGGTGCGGGGCGGTTGCCGGCAGGTACAAGGCACCATCAACGGCTACGGGGAACGGGTGGGTAACGCCAACCTCACCACCATCATTCCCGACCTCCAATTGAAAATGGGCTTTGACGTAGTGCCGGAGGAGAACCTCAAGCAACTCACCCATTTATCGCGCCTGGTGGCGGAAGTGGCCAATCTCGAGCACGATAACCACGCCCCTTACGTGGGCAAAAGCGCCTTCGCCCACAAGGGCGGCATTCACGTAGCCGCGATCCTGAAATCCCCCGACAGCTACCAGCATATCGACCCGGAAAAAGTGGGTAATGAAATGCGTACCCTGGTTTCGGAACTATCGGGACGGGGAAACCTGGTCTATCAGGCCCGGGCTCACGGCGTGGATATCACCCCGGATCAGGCCAGCGAGGTGCTGAAAAACATTAAACAATTGGAGCATAAAGGATTCACTTTTGAAGCCGCCGAAGCTTCAGTGGATTTGATGCTGCACCGGGCCAGGGACGACTATCGAGCGCCCTTCGAACTGGTGGATTTCTTTGTCATCACCGAACGGCGCCGGGGACGGGGGCTTTTGACCGAAGCCATCGTCAAGGTAAAAATCGGCGATGATATCAAACTCACCGCCGCCGAGGGCAACGGCCCCGTGAATGCCTTGGCGCAGGCCTTGCACCAGATCCTCAAAACAGAATATCCGGCGCTGGAGAATTTGCGCCTGACCGATTATAAAGTCCGGATTCTGGACAGCGAGACCGGCACCGCCGCCGTCACCCGGGTGCTGATTACCATGCACGACGGCCACAACGATTTTTGGACCACCGTGGGGGCCAGCGCCAACATTATCGACGCCAGTTGGCAGGCATTATCCGACGCAATGGAATATGCCTTGCTACCTAAATCCAAAGGCAAATAATCTACCGCTGGGAGGTCATCATGAGGCTCATAAAATGCTCCGCCCTTTTCGGAACCATCTTTCTACTGCTCAGCGCCATCGCCCAAGCGCAACAAACCATCAAAATAGAGCTGGGGGACTTTCGTTTTAACCCCGATGAAATTCACGTCCCAGCCGGCGCCCAAGTCGAGCTCGAACTGGTCAATACCGATACCCTCACTCCCCACGACTTCGTGCTCAAAGCACCTGAAATCCAGCTCGATATGATTGTCGAAGTCCCGCCAAGAAGGACCGTCACCACGCAGTTCATCACCCCCGCCCGGCCTGGTGTCTATCCCTTTTATTGCAGTAAAAAGCTGTGGTTTTTCAAGAGCCACCGGGACCGGGGCATGGAAGGCCAATTGATTGTCGAAGCCCAAAAGCCATGAAAACCCAAATCCAACATCCATCCTACGACGTTGCCGTCATCGGTGCCGGCGCGGCGGGCATCACCGTCGCCCAATTGTGCGCCCGACAAGGATTGCAAACGATCTTAATGGATCCAAGCCGGGACGGCAAAGGCAATCCCCTCGCGGGAGGCACCAGCCTGCTCAATGGATGTATCCCGGCCAAAATACTGCTGCAATTAAGTCACGAATACCATCAATTGCAACAGGGCCGGCCTGGATTGAAGGCCAATGGATTGGCGCTGGATCTTGCGGGCGCCCATGCCCATATCGATAACACCGTCCGGCGCATCAGCGATCAAATCACGGCTTCTTTGCGCAGTGGCGGGGTCGAATACATATGCGCCAATGGCCGCTTGCTGAAGGGGAAGCAAGTCGAAATCACGGCTCTGAATCACGAGCCTGCCATTATCCAGGCCGAGCATATCGTGCTCGCCTCGGGCTCACATTCCATGACACTGTCTAGCCTGCCCCTGGATGGGGGCTATATCGTCGACCCTATCGATGCCTTGCGTTTTGAACAAGTTCCTAAAACACTGACGGTCATTGGCGCGGGCGCCATCGGCCTGGAAATCGCCGGCATTTGGTCGAGGTTCGGCAGCCAAGTCACGGTACTGGATGCCCAAGACAGCCTGCTCCCCTTCGCGGACCAGGATATTGCCAATGAAATGCTGGCATGTTATAGCCGCCAAGGTGTCGACATCCGCCTGCAAGCGTGGGTGAAGCAAGCCGAGATCGGTGATGAAGGCGTCACCTTGACCTATCAACACCCTGATCAACCCCCTGCCGAATTGTACGGCGATAAAGTCGTGGTCGCCATCGGCCGGATTCCCAATACCGAAACCTTGTTCGCGCCCGAGGTGGATGTCGTCCTCGACGAGAATGGCTATGTCCACGTGGACGAACAATGCATGACCAATCTCCCGGAAATCTTTGCCGTCGGCGACTTGGTACTGGGCCCGATGATGGCCCACAAAGGCATCGCCGAAGCCAGAGTGGTGGCAGACACCATTGCCGGCAAGTCCGCGCGGATGGAGTATGCCAACCTTCCCAGCGTAATCTACACTCTCCCGGAAGTCGCCTGGATTGGCCGTACGGAAGCAGCCCTGGCAGCTGCGGGGGTTCCCTATAAGATATCCATTACCCCGTTTGCCGACAATCCAAAAGCCTTGGTTCACGGCTTTGAGGAAGGTTTTATCAAAATCCTGGCCCATGCGGAAACCGACCGGATTCTGGGTATTCACATGATCGGCCCACAAGCGACCGAACTGATTGCCGAAGCGGTCCTCGCCATGGAATACAGCGCCAGCAGCGAAGACCTGGCAGACACCATCCACGCCTACCCTTCCCTTTCCGATGTGTTACGCCAGGCGGCGTTGATGCTGCAGGAATGAAACCTATTGGTTGACCAAAGGATGGCCCATCAGGTCAAATTCCCGAAATGACAAAATCGATGGCGGTAATAATATCCGCGCGATAGCAGGTGAGATCTGTTATTTTTGGACCAAGAATTTTCCGGTCCACGCCTGCAAGCAGCTGAGTAAGCACAACATATTTTTCATCCTCAATCTTAACGATTGGACACAGGCGTGAAATGGGCTTTCCACCGATCACCGATAGAAGCGATAAGGGAATGACAACAGTCGTGCGCATTTCATCCAACAAATTCGACTGAATATCAAGCAAGAGCGGGTATGTCCTATTAGTGGCTGGATTTTTATTCTTATAAGCAGCAAACTGCGCCATCAAAAATTCTTCAAGCCATCGCTGAAAACGCCGTTTTTATCAATAAAGCTATTGTATTGATGGATAGCTTTCCGGTTCTCTTTCTGCCATGATTCCCGCTCTTTCTGGATCAAAAGCTCGGTAAGCGCTTGCTCCAGGGTGGCCGAAAGGTTGATGTTCATGTCTTTGGCTTTTTTCAGAAGATCGCTGTTTATACTGAGATTGGTTGGTTTTTTCGGCGCTTGGATGTTGTAAGGCAATTGCATTTTTTACACCATTACTGCATGTCAAATGCGCATATAATATGCGCATTATGATGTAAACACAAGGCCAGCCACCCCCCTCTCGTGCGCCATCACTTGGGATGCTAGTGAAATATTCCAGCTAAAACCGGAAAGTCATCTGAATCCCGCCCAGGTTGACGCTGGAATCGAACTTGCCCACCAATTGGTGACTGAAAAGTCCGGGGTTTGTCGCCACTAAATCGATAGTGTTATCAATCTTTGTCTCCTCGACAAAAATATGGGCGTAGGCGATATCCACGCTGATATTCTCGCCATAATGATAAGAGGCCCCGACCGTCAACCAATGACGGGTGTTGTCAGGAATACGCGGGGTCCGTAGCCTTTTATTAGGAACCGAGGTTTCGTCAAACGCATAGCCCGCGCGAAAGCTCCAGGAAGGGTTAAAATCGTAGTTGAGACCTATATTGGCAGTCCAGGAATCGTTCCAGTTTTCCTTGGTCACCTGATCGGGCAAACCGGGGCTGCGGACCCGCAGCTCCTTGAACCGGGACCAATTGGTCCAGCGGGCGCCCAAGGCCAGGCTCCACTGATCGTTGAAGCGATGAAAGATCCCGATATGAACCGTTTCCGGTAATGTCAAATCCGCTTTGGCTTTCAGTTCGGCATTCCTCACCAGTGAGCGAATTTTAAGATCACCTTTGAGTTTATATTCCACTTTGGAGCGAAAGCCGACGCCAAAACGGGTATTGGGGCCAAACTCGTACATCACCCCCACGTTATATCCCGCGCTCCAGTCGTTGCCTTTCACTTTGCCTTTGCCATCCGGGAGCTGGGCACCGGTCGCAGGGTTCACCAAAAAAAGGGCCCGGCTCAACTTCGCCTCGATATATTGCGCGCTGGCGCCAACACCGAGAGACAAACCTTCCGCGATCCGGAATGCAATGGAAGGATTGATATCTATCGTTTTCACTTCAGAACGCAATGCGTGATAGCGGCCTACCCATCTGTTCGCATAATCGGTCACCAGGCCGAAAGGAACAGTCATACCCAGGCCAAAGGCGATCCAATCGTTAATATCCACCTTAAAATAACCGCCGCCCAAGGGAGAGTCATCCCCACCGTCCGGTTGTGACCCACTATCCGGAAAGGTGAGTGGACCGCCAGGACTCACCACAGTCAACGACGAGCCTTTGTTTTTAAATTTGGCATGGCTGCTGAGATAATAGGCCATTCCCTGGATTTGCGTCCCCTTGAGCGCCGTCATCCCGGCGGGATTGTAGAACAACGTCGAAGCGTCATCGGCCACCATGCCGTAACCGGCGAATGCCCTTCCCATGCCGACCACGCTTTGCTCGCTGATCTGAAACCCGCCCGCATATACCGCTTGCCCCACAGCCATGAACGCAATTCCCGCCACACCCAGTTTGCATGTTATTTTCTTCATTTTTTACCCCCTTTTTTTCATGCAAAACAAGTTTACCGCAAAAACCCCTTGACAAAACATACATGCATCAAATTGACACTACGATTTCCACCGGCCACAATGAATTGGAGGTTTATTCTTATGCCAAGCATCGATTTTTATTACGATTTCATCAGTCCTTACAGCTATTTGGCGACTATTCGATTGCCGGAATTGACCCAGAAGCATCCTTACCTGTCCATCGACTGGATTCCCGTAAACTTGCCTTCAATCATCAGACGCAGCGGTAACATTCCCCCGGCCACCGTCCCCAGCAAAGCGCGCTATTTGCTACGTGACTTGAAACGCTGGGCCGAATACTTCGATGTTCCTTTGAAAATCATCAAACCCGGCACTTTTGACGCCCGCCCGGCTTTAAATATCGCCTCGGCCCTGTCACCGGAGGAACGGAAGACTTTCTCGCAAACACTATTCCAGGCCATTTGGTCCGGCAAAGTCGATATCAATGAACCCGATTGGCTTCAGCGGATTTTCGACCAACACCATCTGCCCCTGGCTTGGCTGGCGCTGGCCGGCGAAAAAACCAGCCCCGCCTTGGAAAGGCAAACTCAACAAGCTTTACAGGAAGGGATTTTTGGCGCTCCCACCTTTATCCTTCGTGGTGAAAAACGCTCGCAAATGTTCTGGGGGGTGGATCGGATGGATTTTCTGGAAAGAGCCATTCTCCAATCGTCATGAAAGGCAATGCTCTGCGGCTACTGGACAAACTGCCTTTTTTGACGCCTCGCCGGCGCTTTGAACTCTATCCCCCCTTCTGGTTGATGCGCATCAAAGTGCTCGAATGGGACGAACATTGGGACCGGGCCAGAATCTTACTCCCTCTCACCTGGATTTCCGCCAATCAGGGAGGATCCATGTTCGGCGGCTTCCAGGCCTGCCTTGCCGACCCTGTGCCCGCATTGGCCTGCGCCGGCAATTTCCCGGGCTACCGGATGATGACCAAATCTTTAAAGTTGGATTTCATCCGCCCCGGCAACTCCGACCTGACCCTGCATTTCGACTTCGATCCCAAGCAAAAACAGGCCATTGCCGAGGAACTGAAGCTAAGCGGCCGCGCCGATCCTGTCTTCGAAATGGCCTATTACCGGGAAGATGGCGAAAAATGCACCCTGATTTGGAATACCGTGGCCATCCGAAAGCCGGAGTATTTGGAGAAAAAATTGCAAAAAGCCGTCTCCCGATGACGCCTCGCTTTGTTTCTATTTTCAACTAAACTTAAAGCTTAAAGACTTGGTTCAATGTCTCCACCAGCGCTCCCTTGGATCAAGCAGGTAGTCGGTTTAGAAAATGCGCCTTTCAACTATCTAAAACTCCCCATGGATCAACCTGTTTCGACTCGTTCAGGCAATAACACATCCTCCAGCCAATTCATGGCCCATTGTGTTAAAGCTCTGAAAGAAAAAAAGCTGGTCCTTCCCACCATCCCGGATATCTCCTTGAAGATCCGCCGCGCCATCAGCGATCCCAAAGCCAATAACAATCGGATTGCCAAAGTGGTGCAGATGGATCCTGTGATCACCGCCCGGTTGATTCAAATCTCCAACAGTCCCTTGTACCGGGGACGGCGCCGGATTGAAAGTTGTCCCGAGGCATTGACCAGATTGGGGCTCAAAGTGGCCCAGCATCTCATTACCAGCTTCGCCATGAAGACTGTCTTCAAAGCCAAAACCCGCTTTATCAAGAAGCGGATGGACGATCTGTGGCACCACAGCAGCTATGTCGCCGCTATCAGTGCGGTACTGGCTCATAAAACCCCAGGATTTGATCCAGACCGGGCCATGCTGGCAGGCTTGGTTCACGACATCGGCGCGGTACCGGTATTGACCTTTGCCGATGCTCATATCGATCTTATCACGGAACCCAGGGATCTGGACCGCACGATCTCCAGGCTACGAGGTCCGGTTGGCGCCGCCATCATGAAACATTGGCATTTCCCCGATGATTTCAAGGAAGTCGTCTTAAACGCCGAAGACTGGCTGCGCAATCCAAGCCCCCAACCAGACTATGTGGATATTGTCATAGTCTCCCAACTGCACAGTTTTGTCAGCACGCCGCAGATTCACAAATATCCCAGGATTGACGAAATCCCCGCTTATCACAAACTAATGGCCGGACACCTGGACACGGATACCAGCATGGGAATTTTGGAAACCGCCAGGGAAGAAATCTGGCAAATCCAGCAAATGTTGACCCGCTGATCATGGATATTAAATCCACGCTGGTGTCGCTCGCGCCTGCTTTACCGGCCAAATCCAGCAAGGCAAACCTGCCGTTAATGCTGCAACTGGGCCAACTTGTCAGCGCCAAGGTGGTAGCGTCACTCAAAACCAACCAGCTCCTGCTGGAAATCAACGGCAGGCAAGTACTTGCCGATAGCCACGTCAGCGCCAAGACCGGACAAACGCTAACCCTGGAAGTACTCCAAACAGGGCCAACCCCGCAGCTCAAAGCCCTGAGCACCGGCAATCCAAGCCAAGTCATCGTCCAACAGGCAACAAGAACCCTGCTCCCCCGGCAAGCGCCCCTCCATCAAGCACTGAACGAGATAAATTTTCTTTTTCAGCAAGCGCAATCCCAGTCAGCCTTGCCACCCTTTATCCGCCTTCCGCTGGCAACGCTGTTGAAAGCCATTCCCAAACAAGAACAACTCATCAAACCCCCCTCACTCAAAACACAGATATTAAAAAGCGGCCTGTTTCACGAAGCTGAAAAATCTCAACCCGCTACTTCAACACCCAAAAACGACCTCAAAGCCAACCTTTTAAACCTGGCGGCGGCCTTAAAAGGCGCGTCACAACCAACTGAATCCACCCCCAAACCACAAACACCGCCCCGTTTCAATCTGGCCCAGGCGGATACCTCATTCACCCAAATAAAGATTCTCTCCCATCAACAGACCCCGCTCACGGCCAAACTAACCCCCATTTCGGGGAAAAAACAACAAAGCCAACCGGCACCCCTGAATGAAACCGACACCCCCCTCCTGCAACTGGAGAAAAAAACAGCCAGCGCCCTGGCCCGGTTGGCACTGGATCAATTGGCCTCCTTGCCCAAAAATGAATCGGCCCAACCCACCTGGCACTTTGAAATACCTTATTTTCAGGGTGAAACCTTGGAGACACTGAGGCTGACCATTTCCCAGGAATCGTCACAGGAAAAATCCGGGCAACCGCGGGAAGCCCCTTGGTCGGTAACATTGGAATTAGAGCCAGAAAACCTGGGCAAAATCCGGGTGAAAATCCTCATTCAAGGCGAAAAGATCAACAGCTTTTTTTGGAGCGAAAGACAAACCACCCGCCAGCTTTTTGAAAAGCACTTCGATGTTCTGAAACACCAACTGCAAAAGGCCGGCCTGGATCCCGAAACTCTCCAAACCGCTAAAACCATTGACGACCCGCAACCGGCCGCCCCATCCAACCAACATCTTATCAACGTCACCACATGAGCAAGCCCACAACCTACAATCCCCGCGACATTGCCGTCGCCCTGCAATACGACGGCGAAACCGCCCCCCAAGTCACCGCCAAAGGCAGGGGGAAACAGGCCGAGGAAATCCTCAGCATCGCCGAAGAAAACAACATACCTCTCCATACCGACCCTCACATGGTCAAAATACTGGCCCAAATCCCATTGGGCGAAGAAATTCCCCAGGAATTGTATGTGGCGGTTGCGGAAATACTAGCCTTTGCTTTTTGGCTGAATGACAAAGCCGGGCCAAGTGGCAGTTAAGCAATGGAGCCCAGCAAATAACTCAAACTTCAAATTCTATAGTTGCCACCTATACTCTCATGAGGAGTCTTCCCAGAAATATCAAATTCAGTGCCCAATTTTCTAAGTAAAATGGCTCGTTGCCTTTTATCAGCCCTAGCGGACAGGCAGTTCCATCAAGGCCCGATGGTAACTTCAAGTTTGTTGACTCACCACAAAGGGCAGCTCGGCGCTGGATCACTTTTCAGTTTCCGTTGACACCTTCTATCCAAGTGCCCTATCAAACGCGACCTGTCCATCTTGCTTCAAACTTACTTTTTCCCATCTCAAACGGGCTGGCATGAGCACAAAACACAAAAGAACATAAGATGATTACTTTTTTCCCCTTTTCTTATTCATTAATGACCCATTCGTATCAACATTCGTATCAATTAGATTGTAATTAGCTCCATGCGTAGAAATACTTCCGTCATCATCAACAACCAAAATGCGACCATCAGGAAGTGTTGCCAGACCTTCTGCATAGCCTAGATTAGGGATATCCTCTATTTTTTTTACTTGGTTTTTATCTTTATTCCAAAACCAGAGACTAAAACTCTCATGCTTGCGGCTACCGACACTTCCTCCAGAAATCCAATATCCCTGTCTCTTTTCATCCCAGCTCATTCCTCGAATACCATGCCCTTGTAGATCCAACAGAATGGGACCTTTCAAATGAGGTTTTTCATGATTATCAAATACACCATTGGGATTTTTAAGAATTACGATGGGCGCTTTCCCGTCGATCAACGGACTTCTGAACCCAATCAATAGCGTTTTGTTTTTTTTATCCCAGGTGAGTGCCTCAATATTTATCTGTTCCTTTCGTGAACCATACTTTAAATCAGCAAGTGCCTGCTTAAATTTTGGGTGTAATAACGAAAGCTCATTAAGCAGACCATGATAGAGTTTCAGATTGTCTATTCTGCCATCATGATAGTCAAAGCGGACAATCTGCTCACGCGCTTTTTTGCGCTCACGGGATTTATTGGTTGTATGTGATGTAATTGCATAGATCCTGTCATGCCCGTCATTCGTTACACCTTCAATATCCCGCACTTTTTTCTTTAGTATCTTTTTGATTTTTTTATCCATGGCAGGCGTGCCCAACTCTCTAACAGTATTATCATTATTTGGTTTTACCAGGTGCATGGTATTTAAACTTTCATCTTCCATAAGTAAGACTTTTCCGTCGGTTAGCAAAGTGGCTCCCGATGGTTCAAATATCTTTTCAAACTGATTAGTCGATGTTAGCTCCTTTTCCATTTTGACCATGGAAAAAACGGCAATTACCGTACTAATCAACAGACCCAATGCAAATGTTGCATACGCACGCCTGAGCCATTTATATTTTATGGCAATTTCAACACCCAAAATATAAGAATGTCTTATGAGATGCTCATATGTATCTTCTTTATTATTGAGGATTATTCTAACGTTTTGGACATAATCATCCGGATCCATATTTGCAATATCTTGATAATACAAAAGACTTTTGAACTTCCTAAGAAAATCTTTCTTAATCAGCTCTTTTTTGTAGCGGGGGTGTATCGCCATTGCGGCCAGTGCTATGGAGATTAAGGCGGTGATGATGATCGAAATAAAGGGATAAATCATATCCGGATTGCTGAGATACACACCCGAAGCTGTGACTATGACTGTCAATATAAATCCGTTGACCGAGATAAGAATACTGGCTTTTGAGTCCGCTAAAGAGGTAAGATCCAGATTTGATCGTAAAGTATTCCGAAAGAAGGTCTCTATGGTGCGGGATTCTTTTTCTTTTTTTTTAGTATCACGACCTTGTGTATCAACAGTTTTATCAATTTTTTTGGCCAAAATACCCTCCTTATCTTCCTTATATCTATTGGGACCAAACATCTATGAAACAAAAAAGCCACTAGGAGGAATTACGTCGTCCGTTGATGAGTAGCGCTTTATGGGGCGTTGCATGAGCATTATGAATAATGGCTATAACATCTATACGACCGCATCTTGTCACCCAAGTTCGACGGTTACGTCCATAAGTATTTGATGTCGTTGACCGCGATTTCAAAAAAATGCACTACAAGGCGCCAATCTCGGTTTTTTCGCCTCCAGGATTTTGAACAAATCAAGCTGTTCGGAGGTCATTTGGATCAGGCCACATTAGTTTTACATTGCTGGTGACAATTGCTGGGATGTCGGAGAAGGTCTAAACTGCTACATATTCAAGACAATTAATGCGCTTCATCCCAATTTCCCCCAATCCCCACATCCACCACTAAAGGGACTTTCAATTCGGCGGCGCCCGCCATGCAGGTTTCAATGGCCTTGATTGCTTGATCGCATTGATCTTCCGCCACTTCGAAGACCAGTTCGTCGTGGACTTGCATAATCATTTTTATATCCATGCCCGCCGATTGAATCCAGTCATCGACGGCAATCATGGCCCTTTTTATAATATCGGCGGCGGTGCCTTGCATGGGGGCATTGATGGCGGTGCGTTCGGCGTACTGGCGGCGCTGGGGATTTCTGGCGTTGAGTTCTGGCAGATATAGCCTGCGGCCAAACAGGGTTTCCACATAGCCTTGTTCGTAGGCGTGGCGTTTGGTGGCTTCCATATATTCCTTCACCCCTGGGTAGCGTTCGAAATAGCGCTGAATATAGGATTGCGCCTCATCCCGCTCCACGCCCAATTGCTTGGCCAAACCAAAGGCAGACATGCCATAGATCAAGCCAAAATTGATGGCCTTGGCGGAACGCCTTTGCTGGGGCGTCACTTCGTCCAGCGCCACGTCAAAGACTTCTGCGGCCGTGGCGCGGTGGATGTCGGCGCCTTCCTGGAAGGCTCGCAGCAGGCTTTCGTCCCCGGACAGATGGGCCATAATCCGCAGTTCAATCTGGGAGTAGTCGGCGGCAATCAGCCGGTATCCCGGCGGGGCAATAAACGCCTGGCGGATGCGGCGGCCTTCTTCCGTACGAATGGGGATATTTTGAAGATTGGGATCGGAAGACGATAGCCGGCCGGTGGCTGTCACCGCCTGATGATAGGAAGTATGTACCCGCCCGGTCACGGGATGAATTTGCTGGGGAAGGCGGTCGGTGTAGGTGGATTTGAGCTTGCTCAGGGAGCGGTAATCCAGAATCAGGCTGGGCAATTCATAGTCTTCCGCCAGTTGTTGAAGCACTTCTTCTGAGGTGGAGGGCTGCCCTTTGGGGGTTTTTTTGAGTATCGGCAAGCCCAATTTTTCGTAGAGAATATGCTGAATCTGTTTGGGCGATGCCAAATTGAATGCTTCACCTGCAATACAGAACACCTGATCCTCTATGGCCGCCATTCTTTCCGCCAACTCCTGGCTTAAACGGTGCAGTTCGTTTTGATCCACCAAAACGCCATTGCGCTCCATCCGCACCAACACCGGCACCAAAGGTATTTCGATGTCCAGGTACAACTGTTTCAACTTGGGCTCGGCTTCCAGCTTGGGCCAAAGCATCTGATGCAAGCGCAAGGTAATGTCGGCATCTTCCGCGGCATAAGGCACCGCCTCTTCGAGACGCACTTGCTGAAAAGGAATCTGCTTGGCGCCCTTGCCGGCCACATCTTCATAATGGGTGGTTTTGATGCCCAGGTAAGTCAGAGCCAGGGAGTCCATATCGTGGCGGGTGGCGGTGGAATTCAGCACGTAGGATTGGAGCATGGTGTCGTGGGTGATGCCCTTGAGTTCAATCCCGTGATTGGCCAAGACATGGGCATCGTATTTGAGATTTTGTCCCAACTTGGGCCGATCTTCCGCCTCCAGCAAAGGTCGCAGTTTTCCCAATACCTGTTGAAATCCCAACTGCTCGGGTGCGTCCATGTAGTCATGCCCCACAGGTACATACGCGGAAGCGCCCGGCGTCACGGCAAACGAGACACCAACGATTCTGGCGTCCAGATAGTTCAAATCGGTGGTTTCCGTGTCAAATGCGAACAGCGGGGCTTTTTCCAATTTTTCCAGCCATTGATCCAGGGCGGCGTCGGTCAGGACCGCCTCATAATCGGCGGGATCGTCAACAGAATCGGGGTTATCTTGCGTCGTCGGCAAATCCAGCTGCCGCAACCAGGTATTGAACTCAAACCGCTTGAGCAGTTCCATAAGCCTGAGGTTATCCGGGGGCCTTCGCTGAAGTTCTTCGGGATTGACTGGTAACGGCACGTTGTCATGGACTGTCGCCAGTTGGCGCGATAATTCGAGCTGTTCCAGGTTTTCTCTCAGACTTTCGCCAACTTTCCCCTTGATTTCATCTGAATGAGCGATGATTTCGTCCAAACTACCGTATTGGTTCAGCCATTTGGCGGCTGTCTTCGGCCCTACTTTCGGCACCCCGGGGATGTTGTCGGAAGTGTCGCCAACCAAGGCCAGATAATCCACAATCCGCTCGGGCGGCACGCCGAATTTTTCCTTGACGCCTGCCACATCCAGCCTGGTATCGGACAGGGTGTTATCGAGAATGATATGATCGCTGACAAGTTGGGCCAGGTCTTTGTCGCTGGTGGCCACCACCACATCAAACCCTTGGTTTTCCGCCTTTCTGGCCAGGGTAGCGATCACATCATCGGCCTCCACCCCCTCTTCTTCGATAATCGGAATCCCCATGGTGTCAATCAGAGCTTTTAAGGGCTCCAGTTGCGCTTTGAGTTCATCGGGCATGGGGGGACGGTGGGCCTTGTAATCTTCGAACATATCATTGCGGAAGGTCTTGCCGGGGGCGTCGAACACCACCGCAAAGTAAGGGGTGGCATAGGTGTCCAGCAGCTTACGCAGCATATTGGCGACACCATAGATGGCCCCCGTCGGCTCTCCCCTGGAATTACTCAGAGGTGGCAAGGCATGAAAGGCGCGATAAAGAAAGGAAGACCCGTCAACAAGGACGAGGCGTTTGCGTTTGTCTATCATCAGTATTGAATCTATGAGGAGGGCCCTTATTGGCGCCTCCCCCGGTAGAAAAAGATTTATTGCTGTTTATGTTTGGCTTGGTCGTAGGGGCGGTAAACCAGCTCATCCTTCAACTCATAGGTGTAAGGCAGGCCATAATATTGCCAGCCTTCGACCCTGCCCCGGTGACCATAAAATGGACTGTATTTTTTGAGCAAAGTTTTTTCCTTGGCGTCCCTGCCGGTAAAGCCGGCACCCTCAAAACCGTCGCGAACGTTATAGGTATATTTGAACCCGGCCCGGATCAAGGCATCCGCCGCTGGCGCGCTACGGCTACCGCTACGGCAAATCACCAATAAGGTATCGGTTTTCTTGAAACGGGACTCAACGTCTTCGATAAAGTGCTTGTTGGGATGGGGACCACCGGAAAAATAGACGAAAGGAATGTTGTAAGCCATGGGCGGATGGCCGACAAGCTGGTATTCCTCCTGAGTCCTGACATCCAGCAAGTACACGTGCTTTTTCCCTGACATTAGCTTGTCGTAAGCTTCCAGGGAAGAAATATTTTCCGCCAGCCTGGCGTCTCCCGCCGCTTGGGCCAGGGGCGCTGTGAATAACAGCATAAACAACCAAAGCCAATAAGTCAGTCGCATCAGTTTTTCCTCTTAAGTTTATTGATTACAAATTAACATATCTTGGACCGTCGCCCCCTTCGGGTGGGGTCCAAATGATATTTTGGAACGGGTCTTTGATATCACAAGCCTTGCAGTGGACGCAATTTTGAAAATTAATCTGGAATCTGGGCCCTTTCGGCTCCTGGACAATTTCATAGACGTTTGCCGGGCAATACCGCTGCGCCGGTTCATCATACAAGGGTAGACACTTTTCCACAGGGATGGCGGGATCTTTGAGCTTTAAATGGCATGGCTGATCTTCCCGGTGATTGGTATTGGACAAATACACCGACGATAGAATATCAAAACTCACCTTGCCGTCGGCGCTTGGATAGGTCTTTTTTTCCGATTCCGCCGCCGGCTTGAGGCGCGCGTGATCGGGGATTTTATTATGGAGCGTCCACGGAACCTTGCCCGCCAGAATATTTTGCTCCACCCAACTATACATCCCTCCCAAGTAGGCACCCCAGCGGTTCAAAGCGGGGCCGAAATTACGGGTTCTGTAGAGGGTATCGGCCACCCACGAGTTCCGCCAGCGGGTTTCAAATTCGCTCACCTCGTCATTTTGACGGTTGGCGGCCAAAGCGCCAGCTACCGTTTCCCCCGCCAACGTGCCGGTTTGCATGGCCGTGTGGATACCTTTCAGACGGGCATTATCGAGAAAACCCGCCTCGCAGCCAATCAACAATCCGCCCGGGAAAACCGTTCTGGGAATCGATTGCCAACCTCCTTTGTTTAGAGCACGGGCGCCGTAACCCAATCGCTCCGCCCCTTCCAGAAGACTGCGAATCCGGGGATGGGTTTTCCAGCGTTGAAATTCCTGGTAGGGATTCAAGTAAGGATTTTCGTAGCCCAAGCCGACCACGAATCCAACAGAAACCAAATTATCGTGCCAGTGATAGAGAAATCCACCCCCTTCGGTATGGGCGTCCAGCGGCCAGCCCCAGGTATGGAGGATTTTTCCGGGATGGAATTTAGCCGGATCAATACGCCAAAGTTCTTTGAATCCCAAGCCATAGTGAGGCGGGTCACATTGAGATCGTTCATCCTCGTTTTTACTACCGGACTTGCCATCATTGCCCCAACCCAATTTGAATCGCTCTACCAATTCTTTTCCCAAGTGTCCCCGGCAGCCTTCGGCAAATAAGGTGTATTTTGCCTCTATCAATACCCCCGGCTGAAAGTTGTCCTTGGGATTACCCTCCCGGTCCAAACCCACATCGCCGGTAATCACCCCCGCCACCTTACCGGCAGCATCGTAATGAACTTCAGTGGCGGCGAACCCAGGGAAAATTTCCACCCCCAAACTCTCTGCTTGCTGGGCCAACCATTGGCACAAGCGTCCCAAACTGATGACATAGCATCCTTGATTGTGCAGCGGCTTGGGCACCATCCAGGCGGGAATTTTCAGCCCCTTGGATTCACCGGCGAAAAAATGCACTTCTTCTTGGGATACCTGCGTCATGGGCGGAGGATCGCGTTTGTCCCAATCCGGGAACAATTCAATCAACGCGATTGGGTCCAGTAACGCGCCTGACAGGCTGTGAGCCCCCACCTCCGCCCCTTTTTCCAGGACACAGATGCTCATCTCCCGGCCAGACTCCCGGGCCAACTGCCCCAGCCGGCAGGCTGCCGCCAATCCGGCGGGCCCGGCACCGACGATGGCCACATCAAAATTCAACACATCTCGTTCAGCCATATTTCCCTCTCTTTCCATTGCCTACTCGATAAAGGTTTTACTGCTCGGGCCCCATGGGTGGTCTGCTGTCGGAAGACGCCGTGAATACGTCCCTGTAGGCTTGGCTTTGGCATCCCTGCCTAAGACACTTCCTCCACAGTCCACCCATGGGGCCTTGTTCTGGCATGCGCGAGTAATTACCACAACCAGGTTAACGAATTTACCCTTCCTCCACCGCCTTCTCCAAAGCCTCCACCACCTCTTTCCAATCCGCCACCAATCCCAAATCGGCCACCTCGAAAATCGGCGCGTCGGGATCGGTATTGATAGCCACGATTGTGCCCGCATCCTTGATACCCGCCAAGTGCTGGATTGCGCCGGAAATTCCAAAAGCGATATAAACTTCTGGGGCGATGATCTTGCCGGTCTGGCCTACTTGCAGTTCGTTGGGCACAATACCTGCGTCCACCGCCGCCCGTGAGGCTCCTACCGCAGCCCCCAAATGGTCGGCCAACTGAAATAAGCGTTCGAAATCCTCTTTGCCCCCGACGCCGCGCCCACCGGAAATGACAATCCGGGCGGATTGCAGATCCGGCCTATCGCCTTTTTCACTGTGCAGTTTTTCAAAACGGGTATGCTCGGGCACCTCGACATCCAAATTTATCGTTTCAACCGGGGCAGCCTGGGTTGTCTCTGCCACCGGCTTGAACGAGGCAGGCCGAACAGTCGCCACTACCTTACCTTCCGGCGCTTTAACGGTAGTCACCGCATTTCCGGCATAGATAGGACGGTCAAAAGTCACCGGGTCGTGGACTTTCATCACATCGGTGATTTGCGGCGCGCCCAGCAATGCGGCCACCCGCGGCAGGCAATCCCGGCCAAACGTCGTGCCCGGTGCCAGAATATGGCTATAACTCTGTGCCAACGAAACCACCTGGGGTGCCAGCACACAGGCCAGAGGATACTGATTGGCTGGATGGTCGATTAACAATACCTTGCTCACCCCTTCCAAACGGGCCGCAGCCTCGGCAACGGCTTGCCCGCCATTGGCAAAAACCGCCACATCCAACGATTCCGCCTCTATCGCCCCGGCACAGGCAAGGGTGCGGGCGGTGGAAGGATTCAAAGCTTCACCATCGTGCTCGGCAATTACTAGCACTTTACTCATGACAACACCCCCATTTGCTTGAGTTCGGTAATGAGTTCTTCCACGGATGCCAGTTTGCGGCCCGGTTTCCGGGGAGGCGGAGGGGCGGTTTTAATGATTTCCAATTGCGGGGCCAAATCGACGGACAACGCATCTAGGTTCACAACATCGATAGGCTTGCGCCGGGCTTTCATGATATCGGGCAGTTTGACGTAACGGGGCTCATTCAAGCGCAGATCTGCGGAAATAACAGCGGGCAAACGAACTGATAATTCTTCCAAGCCGGCATCCACTTCCCGGCTGACTTTCATCCAACCGTCATTCAATTCCAGCTTGGAAACAAAAGTCGCCTGGGGCCAGTCCAATAATCCAGCAAGCATTTGCGGAGTTTGTGAACAATCATCGTCAATGGCCTGCTTGCCCATGAGAACCAAGTCAGGCGATTCCCGCTTGACCAGCGACTCTAACACCCGGGCTACGTTGATGGGTTGCAAATCCTGATCGGTATCCACGCGCAAGGCATGATCCGCGCCCATGGCCAAGGCCTGGCGCAGTTGCTCCTCGGCTGCCTTGCCGGCAACAGTGACTACCGTTATCGTTTCCGCCAACCCCTTCTCCTTCAACCGGATGGCTTCTTCCAGAGCAATCTCGTCGAACGGATTGATACTCATTTTTACCCCTTCCAGCATCACCCCGCTGCCATCGGGATGAATCTGGATTCGGACGTTATAATCCACAACCCGCTTAATAGCGACTAGTATTTTCATAACCGCCTCCTTAACATTGTTGTTTGAATAACGCTACCATTGCCTTGCGGTAAACGCAAAACTGACATGACCGACACTACCCCTTTATTTATCGATACCCTCCAGGCATTAGCGCAATTATGCCGGCAATTGGAAACCAGTCCCTGGCTGGCCATCGACACGGAATTCCTGCGCGAATCGACCTATTACCCACAATTTTGTCTGCTTCAAATCGCCAATCAAGACATCGTCGCCTGCATCGATCCCCTGCAACTGGAAGACCTTGAACCCCTGTGGCAGTTACTGTACCGCCCGGAGATCATCAAGGTTTTCCATGCCGGAAGGCAGGATTTGGAGATTTTTTATCACCTTCATGGAAAACTCCCGGCACCTGTTTTCGATACCCAGATAGCCGCGCCATTGCTGGGGTTTTCCGACCAAATTGGTTATGCCCAATTGGTGGCTGAAGTGCTCGGCGTCCAATTAGAGAAAGGCCACAGCAGAACTGACTGGCGCAAGCGCCCTCTCAGTCCCCAACAACTTCAGTACGCGGCGGATGATGTGCGTTATTTGGGGCCCATGTATCTTGAACTCCGGCAACAACTGGAAAAACTGCATCGCCTGTCCTGGTTGGAAGAAGACTTTGCCACGTTGACCAATCCAGCCACCTATGCCAACCCGCCTGAGGACGCCTGGCGCCGCATCAAGGGCGCGCGCAAGCTCAAGGGCAAGCAACTGGCCATTCTTAAGCAATTAGCCTCCTGGCGCGAACGTACCGCGGTGGAACACAATCTCCCCCGGGGTTGGGTATTGAAGGATGACCTGCTCTGTCAAATCGCCCGTTTAAGACCGAAAACCCCGCAAGCTCTTGCCCAACTGCGCGGTATTGGTGACAAAATCATTAAACGCCACGGGGAAACCATTTGCCGTCTGATTGCTGAAACCACCGCCAGCAGCACCAAGGAAGCCCCCTATCAACCGCCTACGCGAACACCGGAGCAGGAAGCCCTGCTCGACCTGCTCAGCGCCGTGGTACGGCTGCAAGCGGCGGAACATCACATCAACCCCACGGTTCTGGCCAGCCGCAGGGATTTGGAAAAGTTCCTGGACGCGCCGGACGATTCCAAACTTTGTCAAGGTTGGCGCCAACAACTGATTGGCCGGGATTTGCAGGATTTTATGGCTGGAAAAAAACGGCTGCAAATTGAGCAGGGACGGGTTTACCTGGAGGCAAGTTGATGACTCTCCCGCCACTCATTCAAGGTTTATTGCGTCCCGAGGCTTTTGCACATCCAACCCAGGACATTCATTGCCGGCAAACGCATATTTCCTGGATCATTCTCACCGGCCCTTACGCTTATAAAATCAAAAAACCGGTGGATTTCGGGTTTCTCGATTTCACCAGCCTGGAAAAACGGCGTTTTTATTGCCACGAAGAGCTTCGCCTCAACCGCCGCCTGGCGCCTCAACTGTATTTACAAGTCTGCGCCATCACGGGAACACTCGACGCCCCAAGGATGAATGGCAAGGGCAACATTCTCGAATATGCCGTGCAAATGCGTCAATTCAAGGAAGAGGATGTGCTGGCGGAATGTGCGCAAAGCGGCCGCTTGACCGAGGTCCACATGGAACAGCTAGCCGATTTGGTGGCTGATTTCCATCAAAGAATAGATCAAGCCCAAGCGGGTGATTGTTACGGGGAACCCAACGTAATTCAAGCGAATTCGCTACATAATTTTGACCTGATTCAGACCGATCTACTCGGCCCTGAAACCCAAACTTTATTGGCCGGGTTAAAACATTGGACCTGCGAGCATTTTTCCAAAATCGAGTTCCTGATGAAACAGCGTAAATATCAGGGTTATATACGTGAATGTCACGGCGATCTTCACTTGGGGAATATTGTGCTTTGGGAGGGAAAGCCGCTCCCTTTTGACTGTATCGAATTCAATCCTGATCTGCGCTGGATTGACGTCATCAGCGAAATAGCCTTTACACAAATGGATCTTTGCGCTCATGATCTTAGACCGCTGGGGTTTTTATTCCTCAACCAATACTTGAGTCATACCGGCGATTACGCTGGCGTGGCTTTGCTTCGCTACTATTTGGTCTATCGCGCCATGGTGCGGGCCAAAATTGCTTTCCTGACCGCCCGGGAATCCAATGAAGATAACACTTGGCAGGATTTTAAGCGCTATCTAGATTTAGCCTGGCAATTCACGCAAACCAAACCACCAGCACTGTATATTACGCATGGTTTTTCAGGGAGCGGCAAATCCTACGCCAGCCGGCAGTTGGCCATGCACCTCGGTGCCTTACATATCCGTTCTGACGTGGAACGAAAGCGGCTGGCGGGGCTGGAGGTTTTGGCCGATTCCAAAAATCAACTGGCCCAGGGCATTTATAGCCCCGACTTCACCCGCCGGACCTATGAGAAACTGAAACAAGACGCCATCAATATTCTCGAAGCGGGATTCCCGGTGATTGTCGATGCGACGTTTTTACAACAATCGTACCGGGATGAATTCCGCCAGTTGGCTTTGAAGCTGAAAATCCCGTTCAAAATTCTGGACTTCCAAGCGGAAAAATCTATCATGGAAACGCGGATTCGCAACCGGCTAAAAGGCCAGAGGGATCCTTCCGATGCCGACCTTACAGTGCTGGAATACCAGCTTTCCCATCACGATCCATTGGCCAAGCACGAACAACGAGCCATCATTAGCATCGACACCAGCACGGGTTTTGGCCTGAATTCGACCTTGTCCAAACTGTCCTTGACAGACTGATTGGCAATCAATTTTCTTGGTTTTTGGCCGCGTTTTTGAAATCCGCCGGCTCTAATTGATGGCGGTTGAGCAGCCGGTAAAATTCCGTGCGGTTGCGTTTGGCCAGTTGCGCGGCTTGGGTGACGTTGCCTTTGGTTATCTGCAATAACCTGACCAGATATTCCCGTTCGAAGTGGCGCTTGGCTTCCCGCAGAGGCGGCAAGGTGTCACCGCCCGCTTCCCCGCTAATGGCCTTTTGCACCAAAGTCAAAGGAATCAAGGGGGTGCTGGACAAAGCCACGCATTGCTCAACGACATTGTTGAGCTGCCTGACATTGCCAGGCCATTCGTAGCGTACCAGATATTCGAGCGCTTCCGGGGAGAATCCTTTCACTTGATCCCCGTAAGGGGCCGCCAATTGTTTTATAAAATATGCCGCCAGTAGGGGAATATCTTCCGGCCGATCCCGAAGCGCGGGTACCTTCAGGGTAACGACGTTCAACCGGTAATAGAGGTCTTCGCGAAAGTCTCCCTCCAGCATTGCCTTGTTCAAATCCACATGGGTAGCGGAAACGATACGCACATCCACTGGAATCGATTCCGTCGCCCCCACCGGACGGATTGTCATTTCCTGGATGGCGCGCAGCAGTTTTACCTGGAAGGATTTTGGCATGTCGCCCACTTCATCCAGAAACAACGTCCCACCGTCCGCAGCCCGGAACAGGCCTTCGTGATCCCGGGTAGCACCGGTAAATGCCCCCTTCTTGTGGCCGAATAATTCCGATTCGAACAAATGCTCCGGGATGGCGCTACAGTTGACCGCCACAAATGGCTTATCCGACCGGGGGCTTGCCTCGTGAATCGCCTGTGCCAATAATTCCTTGCCGGTCCCGCTTTCCCCGTGAATACAAACGCTGGCGCGGGTCTGGGAAACCTTGGAAACCTGGTTGAGCAAATCTTCGAGTAACGGGCTTTGGGTGACGATGCGGCTGCGCCAATTGTCAGTTTCCTCATCCAGGTTAGAGGCCATATCAGCGCCACAATAAATCTCCATGGCCTGGGAGACTTGCTTTACCAATTCCTTGTTATCCACTGGCTTGGTAAGAAAACCAAACACGCCTTTTTTGGTGGCATCAACCGCGTCATTGATCGTACCGTGGGCGGTTAGAATAATGATAGGCAGGGTAGGGCAACGTTGATGGACCGCATCGAAAAGGGCCATGCCATCCATGCCATCCATCATCAAATCCGTCACCACCACGTGGGGCCTGTAAAACTGCAATTGCGCCAGCGCCTCCTCGCCACTGGTAACGGGCTTGACCTCCAGCCCGGCCGCAGTCAGGCGCATGGTCAACAAACGTAGAAAACTGGTGTCGTCATCAACGACTAAAACGCGTTTTTGGGAATCCTGCATCCGGTTACTGTGCCTCGGTATGGTTTAAACTTTCTTCGATTTCCTTCAAAGCTTCGAGCTTTTCCTTAACAATTTTAAGGTTTTGACCACAGATTTTATAATTATTCTCCAATTTCTGATTTTTTATTTTCCACAGCTTGAGTTTTTGCTCCAGTTCTTTGGCGTGCAAGTCGCAGGCAAACAAACGTTGCGCCAGCGCTTGTTGATAAGACAAAAACCCTTGGATTTGTTCATCATCCACACTTAATGCCGCGGATTCAAGCAAATTCGCAGCTTCCTTGCTGTCGCCACATTCCAGTGTCGATAACAACGCATATGCCAGATGGATTTTGACGCCGAGGCTGGAATCTATTGCATTGAACCGGTGCAGCCATTGGCATTCCGCATTACGCTGGAGTAAGGGTAATCGATTCAGATATCCCATATAATCAATCAATTCATCCAGATCATAGGATTCATAATTCGGACTATAACCACCAGCCACTTGATAGCGGGAATCCTGATGTCTTCGATCTGCTTTTTTCATTGCGCAAGCAGGCAAGAAAACCACCAGTCCCAGCAAAAGAACCGTCACTGTAAAGAGCTTAAAAATTCTCATCGTCTCATATCCAAAGGCAAGATAATCCGGAAAAAAGCCCCCTTTTTCCCTGTGGGCGGATCCAGGATTTCAACTTGGCCGTGATGCATTGAAATACATTCGCTGACAATCGCCAGCCCCAATCCTGTCCCTGGTATGCCCATCTGTCTCCCTGCGCTGCCTTGATACAAAGCATCAAAAACCCGTTTGCGCTCTTCGGGCGGAATACCCGGACCATAGTCACGAATATCAAGGCGCATTTCCCCATTTCTGCGGTAGAGGGAAATCTCAATCACACTGTGGCGGGGAGAATATTTCACCGCATTGGAAATCAAGTTATCGATAACTGTGCGTATTTTGTCCGGAAACCCATAAATTTCCAATGCCTCCAGTTTTGCCCGGATTTCAATCTGGTTTGCCCGCAACCGCACTTTGTAATCTTCAATGACTTCCTCAATCAAGGCGCACATATCAATGAAACGAGCTTTTAGCTTCTCATCCGTATTTTGGACCTGACTGTAATGGATCAGGTCTTCTATCAATTTATGCAGCTTGGTCGCGCTGTCGGAAAGGATTTGAATGATTTCCTTTTGTTCTTTATTTAACTCTCCGACCACTTGGTCGCCCAACAATTCAGAACCCTCATGAATGTTAGCCAAAGGGGTTTTAAGTTCATGGGAAACATTGCGCAGAAACCGTTGTTTTTCCGCTTCCAGCATTCTCAGGCGGGTGCGCAGCCAATCCAGCCTTTTACCGAGGTATTTCAAGTCACGTGGACCCTGTACGACAATCGCTTCATCAAAATCCCGGTCTCCCAGTTTACGAATACCTTGATCTATCTGTCGAATGGGCCGAATAATCAAATAGATAAAAAACATCAGGAGCAACAAGGCAATGGGTAATAGTATGGCCAGATGTTTGAGGGTTTGCTGGCGCGCTTGTTTGGAACGCTCTTCCAGTTCACGAAGGCCGGTTCCCACCAAATTGATGCTGCGCTGCCAAGCCTCGTTAGCCAGGCCACGCAAATACTTGAACTGATCGGCCTCGGCCAATTTGGCCGCTTTGCTCATATCCTCAGCCAGCATCATAGTGTAGAGATCAAACTCATAAGCACTGAGCTTATTCAACAGCTTTCTGAGATCTTGATCACGGACAACCTCAAGCAACCCTTGAATTTCCTGGGTAAATTCATCATGACTGTGAAGGTATGACTCCCACAACTCCGGTTCATCCAATACCAGATATTGTTTGGCGCTGCGCTCCATGGCTTTCAGCCGTTCGAGCACCATCCGGCTGCCCTGGGTGCTGTGCACGGCGTGATAAACCGCGACTTGGCTGTAATCTGTGAGTTTCTCCAAGGAGTACAAAGCGGAAACCAGCGCCAATGCCAAAGGCAGAAGAACCAGCGCAAAACTTGCCAGAAGCAGGGTTCTCAGGGAAGGGAAGCTAAAACGGAAAGGTTTCAAACAGGACTCCGGTCTGGGAATGTGATGACTTCTTGAATGCTTTTTTTGCCCAGAGACAACATTAATATCCGGTCTAATCCAACGGCGACACCGCTACATTCCGGCAAACCTGATTCCAGGGCCGCCAAAAATGATTCATCCAATGGCGGCACGGGTAGATTCAATCTGGCACGGGTCTGTTGATCCGCGAGAAAACGCTGTCTTTGCTGGATAGGGTCAGTCAGCTCTCGGTAACCATTGGCCAGTTCCAGAGAATTTAAAAAAACCTCGAAACGTTCCGCTAATTGAACATTGTCGGGTTTCAATCTGGCCAACGCGGCAAGCGGGGCGGGATAGTCATCGACAAAGACTAATTTTTCAGCGGGTAATTGAGGTTGAATCACATGGGAAAATAAAAAATCCAGCCACAAGATACGATCATTTCCACAGAGATCGGTTCCCTCGGGCAACCCCAAAGCCTCCGCCCGTTCGCAAAAAACATCAATGGGCGCATCCCATTCAACACCCACCCGCTGGTGGAAAATGTAAGGATAATGCAGGAACTCAACGTCCTTCACAGCAGCGCCTAACAAACGGCGCAACAAATTCGCCACCTCTGCCATCATTTGGTCAAGATCAAACCCCACCCGGTACCATTCCAGCAAGGTAAATTCCGGATTGTGCAGCCGCCCCTGCTCGCCCTTGCGGAATGCCTTGCAAATTTGGAAAATTGAACCGGAACCTGCCGCTAGTAATCTTTTCATGGCAAATTCGGGGGAAGTCTGCAGGTAGCGCGTTTGGTTTTGATCTTGCCATTCAAAAAAATGGATTTGGGGATCCGGCCCTATGGAGGGATATAACAATGGCGTTTCCACTTCCAAAACCCCTTGCCCGGCAAAATAACGGCGAATCTCCCCATAGAGTTCAGCCCGCCGCCGCATGGCTTCCAGCGAACAAGCGGGACGCCAGCAATGCTTATTTTCCGACCCGGGAAACATATTCTCCGGAGCGGGTATCGACCTTAATCACTTCACCTTGCTGGACAAATAAAGGCACCCGCACCACTGCGCCGGTTTCCAATTTGGCAGGCTTGCCGCCGCCGCCGGAAGTATCACCGCGAACACCGGGGTCCGTTTCGACAATTTCCAGTTCCACGAAATTTGGGGGGGTGACAGAAATCGGCGTCCCATTCCAGAGGGTAACCACACACATATCCTGCTCTTTCAGCCATTTTTTGGCCTCTCCCACGGCTTTTTCATCCGCGGAGACCTGCTCGAAAGTATTTGGATCCATGAAGTACCAAAATTCACCGTCGTTATAAAGATATTGCATCTCCACTTCCATGACATCGGCGGCTTCGATGGACTCCCCCGATTTGAAAGTTTTTTCCAAGACTTTGCCGGTCTTGAGATTACGGAACTTGACCCGGTTGAAGGCTTGCCCCTTGCCCGGCTTGACAAACTCGTTTTCCAGAATAACGCAAGGGTCCCCATCCAAAATCACTTTCAGCCCGCTTTTGAACTCATTGGTACTATAGGTAGCCATTAAAATTATCCTCAATCTCCAGTTGCAAAATGATGAACATTATACCTCAAGCCACCCCCAAACTTGCCTGGCAGCAATCCCTGTCCCAGGCATTCACCCGCCCCCAGCAATTGCTCTCCTATTTGGATTTGCCCCTGGAGCTAGCTTCCAAGGATGCTTCGAGGGATTTTCCATTTCGTGTCACCCGAAGTTACGCTGCCCGAATGCTGCCGAAGGACCCTGATGATCCTTTACTGAGACAAGTCCTGCCTCTGGACGAAGAGATGCGGCCCATGCCGGGATTTAGTACAGACCCGGTAGGTGATCTTCAGGCACAAGTCACTCCAGGCCTGCTCCACAAATACCAAGGACGGGTGCTATTGCTCGTTACCGGCGCCTGTGCAATCCATTGCCGCTACTGTTTTCGCCGCCATTTCAGCTACGGAGACAGCCAATTGACCAGCAACCGGCAAACCCGAGCATTGGCCTATATTGCCGCTGACACTACTATTCAGGAGGTGATTTTAAGTGGCGGGGATCCGCTCATATTAACGGACGACAAGCTTCGAGTCCTCATTAGCAAACTTGCCGGGATTACCCATGTGCGGCGGTTTCGTATCCACACCCGCCTTCCCGTTGTCTTGCCCAACCGAGTCGATGACTCACTCTTGGCAACCTTGACCAGTACCAGGGTGCAACCTGTAATCGTTATCCACGCAAACCACGCCAACGAAATCAACGATGAGGTTTCCCATGCCATTGCGCTCTTGAAACAACGAGGCATTACCGTGTTTAATCAAAGCGTTTTGCTTCGGGGTGTCAATGACACCGTTCAGGATCAGATGGATTTACAGGAGAATTTATTTGCGGCAGGCGCCTTGCCTTATTACTTACATCTGTTAGATCCAACCGTGGGCACGGCACACTTTAATGTTCCTGAATCCACTGCATTAGCCATCTATGATCAAATGCGAAGGCAGCTGCCAGGCTACTT
This sequence comes from Methylothermaceae bacteria B42, assembly GCA_001566965.1. NCBI lineage: Bacteria > Pseudomonadati > Pseudomonadota > Gammaproteobacteria > Methylococcales > Methylothermaceae > Methylothermaceae bacteria B42. The sequence continues at coordinate 120,751 of LSNW01000007.1, forward strand.
AGTGCCGAAGCTGGTCCGCGAACAGCCTAAAAAACCCTATAAAACCCTCATAAAATAATACTTTAAATTCAATAAGTTACAACTTTAAAAAAAGTAAACTGCGATCTGGTGTTGAATTTTTTACCAATCTTCGATATAACACAAGACGTGCATTAAGCACCCATAACAAATATTCACTATTATGTGACGAGGAGGAAAACATGAAGAAAGTTTTAGGTATTCTGGCAATCGTGTTGGCTACATTGAGCATGGTCGGCTGCGGAAACTCTCCAGATGGGGACAAGCAACGCCTCTCCAGCAACACTGAATCCCCCAAGGTTATCGGCTAATTTAGTCAACACTCACTTACTACAACAATAATAAATATCGTTTTTTAGAGCCTGAACACCAGTTCAGGCTTTTTTATTGCCACCACCTTCGATCGCTTATAATGGATGGAACATAGCCCTCTCAAGTGAAGGATCCTGCCATTGACCTCCAGCACACTGCAATTACGACTCAAACGCTTGGTTAAACAAGGAAATTACAAACTCCTGAGCCAAGGGTTAAAAGGCTTGGAAAAAGAAAGCCTTAGAATAACTACCGAAGGCCGCATTGCTGAAACACCGCATTTCCCCTCCCTGGGATCGGCTCTGACCCATCCTTATATCACCACCGATTATTCCGAAGCCCTGCTGGAATTTATCACGCCACCCTACGCAAATAACCCTCAAGTCCTCACCTTTTTGACAGACATTCACCGCTTTGTTTACAGCCAACTCCCCAACGATGAACTATTACTGGCTACCAGCATGCCCTGCGGTTTCCAGAGTGATGAAGATATCCCCATCGCCCAATATGGCGAATCGAATATCGGCAAAATGAAAACCATCTACCGCATTGGCCTGGCTTATCGGTATGGCCGGGCCATGCAAGCCATTGCCGGGATCCATTTTAATTTCTCGATCAGCCAGGCGCTGTGGCCGCAACTCCATGAAGCTTTCCAAACCAGGCAACCCCTGCCAGACTTCCAGTCCCATGCCTATTTTGCCTTGATTCGTAATGTTCAACGCTATGGCTGGCTCCTTCTTTACTTATTCGGCGCTTCACCGGCTGTCTGCCGGAGTTTTCTTGAATGCAGGGGGGAAATTCCACCGCAATTTTCCCAATTAACCCCCAATACTTTTTATGCCCCCTACGCTACCTCGCTGAGAATGAGTGATATCGGCTACAAAAACAAAACCCAGTCCACGCTGCATATTTCCCTAAACAACCTGGATGACTATGTTCAAAGCCTTTGCCACGCCATAGAAACACCTCACCCACCATATGAGGCAATTGGCGTGAAGGTGGATGGTCAATATCGGCAACTGAATGCCAATATTTTGCAAATCGAAAATGAATATTACAGTTCCATACGCCCCAAACAGATAACCCGTAGTGGCGAAAAACCAACCTATGCTCTCAAAAGGCGCGGCGTTCGCTATGTGGAAGTCAGAGCACTAGACCTCAACCCTTTTGAACCTTTGGGCATCAGTCTCACACAACTGTATTTTTTGGAACTCTTCCTTTGGTATTGCTTGATTGAGGCCAGCCCACCCATGAGCCAACAAGACTTTGTGATTACCCAAAAAAACTTTTTGGCCACCGCATACCGTGGCCGCGATCCTCAACTGACCTTGACCAAGGAAAATCAACCCACGCCTTTGAAAACATGGGCAGCCGAGTTACTTGATGCAATGAAGCCACTGGCTACCCTCATGGATCAAGCAGGACAAACCGCTGATTTCGAGGAATGTTTGGCGCTGCAAAAAGAAAAAGTCATCAATTCCCAACTAACTCCTTCTGCCCAAATGCTCAAAGAAATGCGCACTAACAAGGAATCTTTTGCTGGATTCGCGCTCCGAAAATCCAAAGAGCATGCTGAATACTTCCGCACCAGCCCATTGCCAAACGAGAAAATGACATGGTTTCAAAAAAATGCCCAGGAATCCTTGGAGGTACAACGAAATATTGAGGCTTCCGATAATATTGGATTCGAGGAATTTTTACGGCGCTATTTTGCTCAAACCTGTAACAGCTGATTGACAGAAGATATGGGACAATGAAAAGACTTTTCCAACTAAAGCAATAAACGCACCACCATGTCCAAATACGACTTAAACCATTGGCAACAAGCTCTGGCCGGTAAAAAACCACCCGCGATTCTCAAAAATGCACTGGCGCATTTCGATGCCATTGCCATCGCATTCAGCGGTGCCGAAGACGTGGTTCTCATCGATATGGCCAGCAAGATCAGAGAAGGCCTTCAAGTATTCACTCTGGACACAGGCCGGCTACACTCAGAAACCTATGAGTTCATCGAAAAGGTACGAAATCATTATCCTATTGCATTAGAAATTCTCTCGCCCGATACGAAAGCTGTCCAAGATTTAGTTTCCCAAAAAGGACTGTTCAGTTTCTACCGCGATGGTCATCAAGAATGTTGCGGCATTCGTAAAGTGGAACCACTCAAACGGAAACTGAAGACACTAGATGCCTGGATCACCGGCCAACGCCGCGATCAAAACCTAGACACCCGGGAAGCTTTGGCGGAGGTAGAATTAGACACCGCATTTGCAGGACGCAGTGGCCAATTGGTTAAATTCAATCCCTTGGCAAATTGGACATCCGCACAAGTATGGGATTATATCGAGGCTTATCAAGTCCCCTACAACGAATTACATCGCCATGGGTACCGGAGCATCGGGTGCCAACCCTGCACACGACCTACCCTGCCCCATCAACACGAACGTGAGGGCAGGTGGTGGTGGGAAGATGCCGCCAAAAAGGAATGCGGCATTCATCGCAAGCCCGAATAAAATTCTATCTTATAGGGCATGGATAGGTTTTTGGGAATGTTGGCGGCCTAGACGAACGTCATCAAGCCCTCAGGAAGGTGTTTACGGCGTTTCCCAAAAATCGATCCATATCCCTCCACCGCTAATGGCAAGGAAGTTCTAGATCTTTAAACAAATTATCGATCTCTTTCTTGTCTCGTAATTTGATCGCTTCCTCGACTACACTTCGAGTTAAATGGGGCGCGAAAAGCTCAATAAAATCAAAAATAAATCCCCGCACAAACATGTCCCTGCGAAGACCTATTTTAGTGATGCTATTTCCAAATAAATGGCTGGCATCAAGCGCCACCAAATCTTGATCGGTTTTCGGATCGTACGCCATTTTGGCCACAATCCCGACCCCCAAGCCTAATCGCACATAGGTTTTGATAACATCGGAATCCACCGCGGTCAACGCGACTTGAGGATGTAAATTTTCCCTGGCGAAAGCCTCATCAAGCTTTGAGCGACCGGTAAACCCAAAAACATAGGTAATTAATGGAAACGCTGCAATATCTTGGATTGTCAGCGGCTGGTTATCAATCAAGGGATGCCCCAAAGGGACGAGTATGCAACGGTTCCATTGGTAGCACGGAAGCATAATCAAGTTTTCAAATAACTCCATTGCTTCAGTTGCAATCGCAATATCTGCAACCCCCCGGGATGCCAAATCAGAAATCTGCACAGGCGTCCCCTGATGCATGGTAAGAGTAACCTCAGGGTAACTGGCCATGAATTTTTGTACCACCGAAGGTAACGCATAGCGCGCTTGGGTATGGGTGGTAGCAATGGATAAAGCGCCTTTGCGTTCATCGCGAAATTCTTCTGCAATCCGCTTGATGCTTTCTGCCTTGTCTAAAATTTGCCCGGCGAGCTCTATAATTTGTTTACCTGCTGGCGTAATCTCGGTTAGTTGCTTACCATTGCGGGCGAAGACAGGGATACCAAGTTCGTCCTCGAGTAAGCGAATTTGCTTGCTTATGCCGGGTTGTGAGGTAAACAGACTTTCTGCCGTTGCAGAGACGTTGAGGTCATGGTGAGCAACCTCCCATATATAACGTAATTGTTGCAGCTTCATGAATTAATAATTTTATATTCCCAATATGAATAGAAATAGGATCTTTTATTCTTTTAAATTATAAGTATTCTTTGTGATAATGCAAGGTAAATTATTCTGGAAGTTGCGTTGGATTTACTCCATATTCTGACTGGCGCCCTGGTTGGATTTATTATTGGTCTGACAGGAGTAGGCGGCGGTTCGCTCATGACCCCTATCCTCATTTTAGGGTTTCAAATAAACCCCGCCATTGCTGTTGGTACAGACCTTCTTTATGCTGCACTGACCAAATCCAATGGCATGTTTTTCCACGCCCGCCAAAAAACCATCGACTGGAATGTGGTTTTATATTTAGGCTTGGGTAGCATTCCAAGCTCTCTATTAACTATTTTGTTAATCCACCGATTAAAAACTGCTGGCTACAATTATGAATCATTGATGACCACAGTTTTGGGCTGTATGTTGATCCTTACTTCCCTGGTTGTCTTTAGTAGAAACAAACTACTTCGTTACCTTCATCGTGGCTTACAAAACCAAAACTCGGTCATTTATCAGCTAAGAAACCTCCGCGGTGGTATTACATGGATTGCCGGTTTAGGTTTAGGGTTTTTAGTAACCATGTCATCTGTAGGTGCCGGCGCCATTGGTACTGCATTATTGTTTCTTTTATACCCTTATAAAACCACAGTACAGATAGTCGGAACTGATCTAGCCCACGCGGTCCCATTGACAGCCATTGCCGGCATTGGCCATTGGCAAATAGGTACCGTTGATTTCTTGCTTCTAGCTGGCCTCTTAGTTGGAGGTTTACCAGCTATTTTTGTTGGCAGTATGCTAGGCAAACGTATCCCTGATAAGTTGCTCCGGCCCCTCGTTGCCTCTATTTTGTTGATTTTAGGCATCAGATTCAGTTTACAAGATTGGGTCTGCTATAATTGTCTGCTTCAATTGTTCAACTTTTAGGATCAGTGCCATGGCATTTGTCATTACTGAAAACTGCATAAACTGTAAATATACCGATTGCGTTGATGTGTGCCCTGTCGATTGCTTCCATGAAGGCCCTAACATGCTGGTCATTGATCCAGACGAATGCATCGACTGCACCCTTTGTGAACCTGAATGTCCCGCCAACGCAATTTTTTCTGAAGACGAAGTACCCAAGAATCAACAGGTATTCATTGAATTAAACGCCGAGCTATCCAAATCGTGGCCCGTGATTACTGAGGTAAAAGATCCATTGCCTGATGCTGACGATTGGAACGGAAAAGAAGGAAAGTTAGAATTACTAAAAAAAGAATGGTAAGTAAGGGCTATAGATAAACCTACAAAAAAGCCGGGGAATCCCCGGCTTTATCTACTCTTCGTCTGCCTCGGTGGGCCGATCAACCAATTCTATATAAGCTATCGGGGCAGCATCTCCAGCACGAAATCCGCATTTCAAAATCCGCAGATAACCACCTGGGCGCTCTTTATATCTTGGTCCAAGATCCTCGAATAACTTTGTAACGGCTTCTTTATCACGCAAACGAGCAAAAGCCAAGCGTCGCCTACTCGTGGTGTCTTCCTTAGCCATAGTGATCAGCGGTTCAGCAACCCGGCGCAATTCCTTTGCCTTGGGTAAAGTCGTTTTAATTAATTCATGACGAAACAAAGAAGCTGCCATATTACGAAACATCGCTTGCCTATGACTGCTTGTACGATTGAGATGCCTTCCTGATTTACGGTGACGCATTCCTATACCCTATATTCAAAAAATGTTTAAGAAGCTTTTGCCTGATTCTCTTTTTTACTCTCTTCGGGACGCTTGAGATCTTCAGGTGGCCATCCTTCCAATTTCATACCTAACGACAATCCCTTGGATGCCAAAACGTCCTTGATTTCGGTCAAAGATTTCTTCCCGAGATTTGGCGTCTTCAACAACTCTACTTCAGTTCGTTGTACAAGGTCGCCAATATAAAAGATATTTTCAGCCTTTAGACAATTTGCAGAACGTACGGTTAACTCCAGATCATCAACCGGACGAAGCAAAATTGGGGAAAATTTCTGTTCTTTTTCCTTCGGTTCTTCCCTTTGCTCTTCCTGCAAATCCACAAAAACAGTTAAATGATCTCGCAGGATCGTTGCCGCTTGCTTAATGCAATCTTCTGGATCTACCGTGCCATTTGTTTCTAATTCAATAATGAGACGGTCTAAATCGGTGCGCTGATCAACGCGCGTACTTTCGACGCGATAAGTTACTTTCCTAATAGGACTAAACGATGCATCTAACCGCAATGTTCCAATGGTATGATCTTCTTCTAGCCCTTGTCGTGTCGTTGCTGGCTGATATCCCCTTCCTTTTTCAATTTTCAGGGTCATATTTAACTCACCAACCTCAGAAAGATTGGCGATCACCAAATCCGGGTTGACGATTTCAACGTCGTGGGATACTTCTATGTCATTCGCTAAAACAGGGCCGGGACCTTTTTTACTCAACTTAAGTTCCGCAATATCGCCATGATGCAAAATCACAGCCAATTGCTTCAAGTTCAATAAGATATCTATAACATCTTCTTGAACCCCTTCTATAGACATATATTCGTGAAGAACATTATCTATGCGGGCCTCAGTCACAGCGCTTCCAGGTATGGAGGATAATAGCACTCGACGCAACGCATTACCCAAAGTATGGCCATAACCACGCTCTAGAGGTTCAATAGAAACTTTAGAACGATTTTGCTCTTTTTCAGTTTCAATACTGACTATACGTGGCTTATGGGTATTTAATAAAAGATCAATCATTTTTGCGCTACCAAGATACCTTACTTATTTAGAATATAACTCTACTACTAACTGCTCGTGGATATCTGACCCAAGATCCGCACGATCCGGAATCGACTTAAACAATCCTTTCATATTCTTAATATCCACTTCTACCCATGAAGGCATACCATACTGTTCTGCAACCGTGAGTGCATCCTGGATTCGTTGTTGCTTTTTAGCTTTTTCTCTAACTGCCACTTCATCCCCTGGCGTAACTTGGTATGAAGGGATATTGACCACCTTCCCATTTACTTCTATCGCTTTATGTCCCACCAATTGCCGGGCTTCGATTCGGGTAGAAGCAAACCCCATTCGATAGACTACGTTATCTAAACGGCTCTCTAATAAAAACAAAAGGTTTTCGCCGGTTGAACCCTTTTGGCGTGCAGCTTTTTTATAATAATTTCTAAATTGCTTTTCCAAAACGCCATAGATACGCCGTATTTTTTGCTTTTCTCTAAGCTGTAACGCATAGTTGGACAATCTGGCACGGCGTCTTTGTCCATGCTGTCCTGGTGGCTGATCTAATTTACATTTGCCTTCGAGTGACTTCCCGCGGCTTTTAAGAAAAAGGTCAGTACCTTCACGTCGTGCTAATTTGCAACGCGGTCCTAAATATCTTGCCATCTACAAATCTCCTTTAAACGCGACGCTTTTTGGGTGGTCGACAACCATTATGTGGAATAGGGGTAACATCAGCTATCTGTACAATTCGAAACCCCAGGTTGTGCAATGACCTCACCGCCGATTCCCTGCCAGGACCAGGTCCTTTAATTAGTACATCGAGATTTTTCATCCCGTATTCTTTAACTACGTTACCGGCCTTTTCCGCAGCTACTTGCGCGGCGAATGGTGTGCTTTTCCTTGAACCTTTAAATCCGCTACCGCCAGCGGATGCCCACGCTAAGGTGTTTCCCTTGCGGTCAGTAATGGTAATGATGGTATTATTAAATGAAGCGTGGATATGAACCACGCCATCAGAGATTTCTCTCTTGATCTTTTTACGAGTACGACTAGGCGTCGCCATTGGTTACCTCTTTGTCTACAAATATAAAACTATCTAGCATTATTTACGTATTGGACGACGGGGGCCTTTGCGCGTTCTGGCATTCGTTCTAGTTCTTTGCCCACGCACTGGTAACCCACGTCTATGTCGAATTCCGCGATAACAACCCAAATCCATCAAGCGTTTGATATTCATCGACACTTCACGACGCAAGTCACCTTCCACAGTGTAATTGCCTATCTCTGAACGTATCTGATCTACCTGTTCTTCGGTTAAATCCTTCACCTTGGTAGTGGGATCAATACCAACCTTTTGACAAATTTCGCTCGCCCTAGAGCGGCCAATACCATAAATCGCTGTCAGAGATATAACAACATGCTTATGAGTGGGAATATTAACCCCTGCGATACGTGCCATTCACCTAGTCTCCACTTCGTGCTTCATATTAACCTTGTCTTTGTTTATGTCTAGGCTCTTTGCAAATGATCCTTACAACGCCTTTACGTCTAATTACTTTGCAATTCCTGCATATACGCTTTACCGATGCTCTAACCTTCATTGTAATAACTCCTATAGATTATCTGGTGAGACCCGTATTTGGGGACGTTCTTCCCTTTAAATTTGCTTTCTTCATTAAGCCTTCATATTGTTGGGACATAAGATGGGTCTGTAATTGAGACATAAAATCCATGACGACGACTACAATAATCAACAACGAAGTCCCACCAAAATAGAAAGGAACATTCCAATATAAGATCAAGAATTCAGGAAGCAAACAAACTGCCGTGATATAGATAGCACCAATAAGCGTTAAGCGCGTCATAACCGAATCAATATAACGTGCCGTTTGTATTCCAGGTCTAATCCCGGGAATAAATGCTCCAGATTTCTTTAAATTTTCTGCTGTATCTTTTGCATTAAAGACAATCGCGGTATAGAAAAAGCAAAAGAAAATAATGGCAGTCGCGTAGAACAAAACGTACAAAGGTTGTCCTGGGGATAATGATGTAGCCACGTCCTGCAGCCACTCCATCCCCTCCGCATTACCAAACCAACTGGCAATAGTTGCAGGGAAGAGAATGATACTAGATGCAAAAATAGGAGGAATCACACCTGCCATATTCAGCTTTAAGGGCAGAAAACTCCTATGCCCGCCATAGACTTGCCTGCCTACCTGCCTTTTAGCGTAATGAATGGGAATTCTACGTTGGCCCTTTTCTACAAAAACAACAAATCCCGTGACAGCGATTGCCAGTGCGAAAAGAATCACAACCGTAAGTGGATTCATTTCTCCAGTACGTGCTAATTCTAATGTTGCCGCAACCGCCGAAGGTAACCCAGCAACAATACCAGCAAAGATAATCATCGAGATACCATTACCGATACCTCGCTCTGTCACCTGTTCTCCCAACCACATTAAAAAGACAGTACCTGTCACCAAGGTAACAGCCGTGATAAATACAAATTGCGGCCCCGGATTAATAACGACAGGCAACCCACCAGCCGTTTGACTTTGCAAGGCAATAGCAACACCAATCGACTGAAAAGTGGCGAGCACAACGGTGCCATATCTTGTATATTGGGTAATTTTCCTTCGGCCGGACTCCCCTTCTTTTTTCATTTGCTCAAGCTTGGGAATCACTACCGTCAACAACTGGATGATAATTGACGCTGATATGTAGGGCATGATCCCCAGGGCAAAGATGCTCAATCTTTTTAGAGCGCCACCGGAGAACATGTTGAACATGTCTAAGATAGAGCCACCCTGTTGTTGGAACATTAGGGCCAACGCTTTAGGATCAATTCCCGGCACCGGTATATGAGCCCCTAAGCGATAAACAACTAGGGCACCAAGCAGAAAAAGTAACCTTTGCCGCAACTCAGTCAAATTACCAAAGCGGCTCATCATGGACGAAGCAGGCGTACTCACAACTATTCCACCGTTCCGCCAGCTTTTTCTATCAGTTCCCTCGCGCCTTTAGTTACGCCTATCCCTTTAATAGTGATTGCTCGTTCTATTTTACCTGAAGCAATAATCTTTACTCTTTTGATAGATCGAGAGATTAAATTTGCTTGGCGCAATGACTGTAAATCCACCACGTCAACGGGTAATCTATTTAATTCGCTCAAGCGAATCTCATCAACAAACCGTTGCGTGCGCGACCGAAATCCAACTTTTGGCAAGCGCCGATGCAAAGGCATTTGTCCGCCTTCAAAACCGACTTTATGATAGCCGCCAGATCGCGCTTTTTGACCTTTATGTCCTCGGCCACAAGTTTTCCCCAATGTAGAACCAATCCCTCTACCTACTCGTTTGGGCTTTTGCTTGCTGCCAACTGCAGGTTTAAGTGTATTTAAGTGCATTCTCACGCTTCCTCAACATTAAGCATGTAGGCTATTTTATTAATCATCCCACGGATTTCAGGTGTATCTGGAACCTCAACTGTATGGTTGAGATGCCGCAAGCCTAATCCCCGCACACATTCGCGATGAGACTTTATTTTGCCTATTTTACTGCGTATTAGTGTAATTTTTAGGGTTTTTTCAGCCATATCATTAACCCAAGATCTCTTTAACCGTTTTGCCGCGCTTTGCCGCTACATATTTAGGATCCTGCATTTCCGACAGACCCTTAATAGTTGCTCTTACGACATTAATTGGATTGGTAGTACCAATGCATTTGGCCAGTACATTGTGTACGCCAACGGCTTCAAATACGGCGCGCATGGCGCCACCTGCGATAATCCCGGTACCTTCAGCCGCAGGCTGCATATAAACCTTTGCCGCACCTTCACTAACCATCACCGGGTATTGCAAGGTATCCCCTCTTAATTTCACTTGTACCATGTTCTTCCGGGCTTGTTCCAAGGACTTTTGAATTGCGATGGGTACTTCTCGTGCCTTGCTCAACCCAAACCCAACTCGACCCGTACCATCACCCACCACAGTCAATGCAGTAAAACCAAATTGCCTTCCGCCTTTTACCACTTTGGCGACACGCCGAACCGCCACCAACTTTTCCTGGAGTTCACCGCTTGTTTGTGTTGTCCCATTTGCCATTGCTCTATTTCTCCTAGAATCGCAATCCGCCTTCTCGGGCAGCTTCTGCTAGCGCTTTAACTCGCCCATGGTAACGAAACCCTGAGCGATCAAATGCTACTTCTGTTATCCCTGCAGCCATTGCCTTGACGGCAATTTCCACGCCTACTTGTTTAGCAGCCTCAATATTTCCGGTGCTTTTAAGCTTACTTTTAATATCCGGCTGAACCGTCGAAGCATGCGCTAGAACCTTGGAACCGTCTGCTGTTGTAATTTGTGCATAAATGTGCTTAGGGGTTCTGTGCACAGTCAGCCTATTAATGCCTAAGCGTCTTATTTTTCCACGTGCCTTTGCAGCGCGACGCATTCTAGATGCTTTTTTGTCCATGCCTTAACCTCAACAATTATTTCTTCTTGGCTTCTTTTCTAGCCACATATTCATCCATATACCGAATGCCTTTTCCTTTATAAGGTTCAGGTGGCCGGTAGTCTCGGATTTCGGCAGCAACTTGACCGACTAATTGTTTATCTGCGCCTTTTACAATAATTTCTGTTTGGCTCGGCGTTTCAATCTCAATACCCGCTGGTATGTCATAAACCACCGGGTGAGAAAACCCCAATGTCAAATTCAATTTTTTCCCTTGAACTTGCGCGCGGTATCCGACACCCTGGAGCAGCAGCTTTTTCTCAAAGCCTTGGCTGACACCGGTCACCATGTTATTAATAAGGGCGCGCATAGTTCCCGCCATAGCCAGACCCTTTTTGTCTGATAGACGGGGCTTTACCCGTATCTGGCCATCATCGATGACAACTTCTGTAAATTCGTGGATGGTCCACGAAAGAGTACCCTTACTGCCCTTGACCGTAATATCTTGACCTTGCAGTTGTATATCCACGCCAGAAGGTATGGGTACGGGCATGTTAGCGATTCTAGACATAATTAGAAAACCTTGACCATTAAGAAATTGTACAGATTACTTCGCCACCACATCCTTTTTGACGGGCTTGCTTGTCTGTCATAACGCCCTGTGAAGTAGAAATAATGGCAATCCCCAACCCACCTTGTACTTTTGGGAGCTCATCCTTGGTCTTGTATATTCGGCGGCTTGGCTTACTAATGCGCTCAATATTTTCAATGACTGGCTTGCCATTGAAATATTTTAAGTGCACTTTTAGCAATTCTTTTACCCCATCTTTTACCACTTCATAACCTTGAATATATCCCTCATCCGCCATTACTTGGCAAATGGCCTGCTTCAATTTTGAAGATGGTATTTCTAGGCTGGCCTTCCCCACCATTTGGGCGTTTCTGATTCGGGTCAGCAGGTCGGCTATCGGGTCACTCATACTCATAATTTACTAACCTCTTACCAACTAGCCTTGGTGACACCCGGGATATCTCCCCGCATTGCTAATTCACGCAATTTATTCCGTCCCAAACCAAATTTCCGATAATATCCGTGAGGGCGGCCAGTCAATTCGCAGCGATTCCTTACTCGCACTGGGCTTGAATCCCTAGGTAATTTTTGAAGCTTGATTTGCGCATCCATTTTTTCCTCAAAGGTAGCTGTTGGACTTTTTAAAATAGCCCTTAAGCTGGCGCGCTTCTCGGCATATCTAGTTACTAGTGCCTTGCGTTTTTTCTCGCGGGCAACCATCGATTTCTTTGCCATATCGACATTAACTCCTGAAAGGAAAATTAAACATTTCTAATAATGCCCGACCTTCTTCATCGGTTTCTGCGCTGGTAGTGATCGTAATATCCATACCCCGCAACGCATCTATTTTGTCGTAGTCAATTTCAGGAAAAATGATTTGCTCTTTAACCCCCATGGAGTAATTGCCATGTCCATCAAAAGATTTAGGGCTCAATCCACGAAAATCCCGAATTCTGGGTATTGCAATATTAATGAGACGATCAAGAAACTCATACATTCTTTCACGCCGCAATGTCACCATGCAGCCGATGGGCATGCCATCTCTTATCTTAAAGCCTGCAATTGATTTCCGCGCTTTTGTTGGGACGCCTTTTTGCCCGGCGATCAATGCCAAATCATTTAATGCATTATCAAGCACTTTTTTATCTGTTACCGCTTCACCCAGCCCCATATTAATGGTTATTTTTGTAATTTTTGGAGCCTGCATAACAGATTTATAATTGAATTTCTTTACCAGTTCAGGAAGCACCTGCTCACGGTAAACTTGTTCTAACCTCGCCTTTGCCATAGTTCTATCCGTTTAAACGTCGATGACTTCGTTATTGGATTTGAAATAACGAACTTTTCGCCCATCTTCCAAAAATCTAAAACCCACTCTATCTGCCTTTTTCTCTTGGGCGTTGTAAATCGCCACATTAGACACATGAATTGGCATTTCTTTTTCTACTATCCCTCCGGGGAGACCTCTCGCAGGCATTGGCTTTTGATGCTTTTTAGCGATATTGATCCCCTCCACGATGAGTTTGTCGTTTTGCAAAACTTGCTTGACCCTGCCTCGCTTACCTTTGTCTTTGCCCGTAATGACGATAACTTCGTCGCCTTTCTTAATTTTGCGCATAGCTTAACCCAATAACTTATAAGACTTCAGGAGCCAGAGAAATAATTTTCATAAAGCGTTCATTACGCAATTCGCGCGTTACCGGCCCAAAGATACGCGTGCCTATTGGCTGCATTTGATTGTTTAACAATACTGCTGCATTGGTATCAAAGCGGATTACTGATCCATCAGGCCTACGCACGCCTTTTCTCGTCCTCACTACAACGGCGTCGTAGACATCCCCTTTTTTAACCCGGCCTCTTGGGATGGCTTCTTTGACACTCACTTTGATAATATCGCCGATACCTGCATACCGCCGGTGGGATCCACCAAGCACTTTGATGCATTGGACTTTTCTTGCACCACTGTTATCAGCTACTTCCAGCTTGGTTTGCATCTGGATCATGAAAATTCCCCTTTAATCACAGCTTGACTATTCAGTCTATTTTGCTTCTTCCAATATCTTTACAAGTGTCCAGGATTTTCTCTTTGAAATGGGGCGAGAAGAAGTTATCGCCACTAAATCACCCTCTTTGGACTGATTCTTCTCATCATGAGCAAGGATCTTTGTGGAGCGCTTAATATATTTTCCGTACAAGGGGTGCTTTACCAGCCTCTCAACCTTCACGGAAATCGTTTTATCCATTTTGTTACTGACAACCCGACCGGTGAGTAACCTTTCTTTAGCTTGGTTCTCGCTCATACCTGCGCTCTCGTAATTTCACTTAAAACAGTTTTGACCCTTGCAATGTCACGCCTGACTTTCTTAAACAAATCTGGTTTTGTCAGTGCACCAGTGCCTTTTTGCATTCTCAGGTTGAACTGCTCTTTATAGAGATCTACAAGAATTCCTTCTAATTCATCTTTTGTTTTAGTCCGCAATTCGCTCGCATCCATCACATCACCGTCCGGGCAGTAAAAATAGTTTTTACAGGCAATTTGGCTGCCGCTAATCGAAATGCTTCTCGCGCAACATCCTCTGGAATTCCTTCTATTTCATACATCACAGTCCCTGGTTTCACTTGCGCAACCCAATATTCTACACTACCCTTCCCTTTACCCATCCTCACTTCGAGGGGCTTTTTGGTAATGGGTTTATCAGGGAAGATACGAATCCACAACTTGCCGCCACGTCTGACATGTCTAGTGATTGCACGACGCGCGGCTTCGATTTGCCGTGCTGTGATTCTGCCACGAGAAACCGCTTTCAAACCATACTCACCGAAACTCACTTGGTTGCCTCGCAGCGCCAACCCGGTATTTCGCATTTTTTGTTGTTTGCGATATTTGGTTCTTTTAGGTTGAAGCATTATCTACTCCTAATTCTGTTCGCTGGTTCGGGAAGTTTCACTAAAAACTTCACCCTTAAAAATCCAAACCTTGATTCCGAGAATACCGTAGGTTGTCAAAGCTTCCGCAAATCCATAGTCTATGTCTGCTCGCAAGGTATGAAGAGGCACTCTACCCTCCCGGTACCATTCGCTGCGGGCGATTTCGGCACCATTCAAACGTCCGGCGACATTGATTTTAATTCCTTCGGCACCGAGACGCATGGTATTTTGTACTGAGCGCTTCATGGCGCGGCGAAACATAATTCGTTTTTCCAATTGTTGCGCGATGCCCTCGGCTACCAGTTGCGCATCTAATTCCGGCTTTCTAACCTCTTCCACATTAATTTGCACGGGGATTTCCAGTTTGGAAGACACTTCTCTGCGCAGCCTATCGATATCTTCCCCCTTTTTCCCGATAACCAGACCAGGACGCGCCGTATGAATAGTTATCTGGGCATTGTTCGCAGCCCTGCTAATTTGAATCCTGCTTACCGAAGCATGGGCCAACCTTTTTTTTATAAAGTCGCGAACTTCAATATCTTTGTGTAGCAACTTTTGAAAGTTTTGGGAATTCGCGTACCAACGTGAATTCCAATCCTTGATATATCCCAACCTTATTCCGATTGGATGAACTTTTTGTCCCATTGCAAACTTACTCGCTTTCCGAAACTTTGACAGTAATGTGACACGTACGCTTCAAAATATGATTAATACGCCCTTTCGCTCTCGGCTTAAATCGCTTCATCGTGGGCCCTTCGTCCACATAGACGGTCGATACCTTTAATTCATCGATGTCAGCGCCCTTGTTATGTTCAGCATTGGCAATTGCAGACTCCAACACTTTCTTTATCAGTAGCGCCGATTTCTTGTTACTAAAACGCAATAAATTGATCGCTTTATCAACCGGCAACCCACGAATTTGGTCTGCTACAAGGCGACACTTTTGGGCAGAAACATTCGCATTCCTCAATTTTGCTGAAACTTCCAACACCGCCTCCTATTACCTGGACTTTTTATCGGCTGCGTGCCCACGAAAAGTTCTCGTAGGTGCGAACTCACCCAATTTATGACCAACCATGTTTTCACTGATCAATACTGGAACATGTTGCCGGCCATTATGAATAGCAATCGTCATACCTATCATTTCCGGCACAATCATTGACCTTCTGGACCAAGTTTTAATCGGTCGCTTACTCTGACTTGATTGCGCCTCTTCAATCTTTTTCATCAGATTATGATCAATAAATGGGCCTTTTTTAATCGAACGTGGCACTGCCTTTTCCTCTGTCTTATTACTATTTAGCTTTACGACGCCGAACAATCATATTATCGGTACGCTTATTCCGCCGAGTTTTATAACCTTTGGTAGGCTGCCCCCAAGGGGATGTGGGATGTTTCCCTTTATTCCTACCTTCACCACCCCCGTGAGGGTGATCCACAGGGTTCATGGCAATTCCCCTGACGGTAGGCCGCCGGCCCCGCCAACGGGAAGCACCTGCCTTACCAAGCGAACTCAGGTTATGCTCGGCATTGGAAACTTCACCAATGACCGCCTTGCAATCTATATGAACTTTGCGCATCTCACCGGAACGTAGCCGCAAGGTTGCATGAATACCTTCCTTTGCGAGTAGCTGCGCGGTAGCACCAGCACTCCTGGCCAATTGGGCGCCTTTGCCAGGTTTCAGCTCAATGCAATGAAGTTGGGTACCAACCGGGATATTTCTGAGCGGCATGCAATTGCCAATTTTTACCGGAACCTCCTTGTCAGAAATAATCTCCTGTCCTACCTGAAGATTTTTAGGCGCTATAATGTATCGCCGCTCGCCATCTTTATAAAGAATGAGGGCGATATGGGCGGTCCTGTTTGGATCGTATTCCAAACGCTCGACTTTCCCAGGCACACCAAGCTTATCGCGGCGAAAGTCAATAATTCTGTAGCGGCGTTTATGGCCGCCACCCCGATGCCGTGTTGAGATGCGCCCGGCGTTATTGCGGCCGCCTGATTTAGTCAATTTCGCGACTAATGGCTCATAAGGATCTCCTTTATGGAGTCCTTCTGGCTTTACCCGGATAACAAACCTACGTCCTGGCGAAGTAGGTTTACACTTAACAATGGCCATTGTCAGATCCTTTAATCATTATCAAATTATTAATGCTTTACGCCACAGACAAATCAATGTCATGGCCTGGTTTGAGTCGGATATACGCTTTTTTCCAGTCCGGCCTCTTGCCCATGTGGCGACCAAAGCGTTTTTGTTTCCCGCGAACATTCAAGACTTGAACCGAATCCACTTCTACTTCAAACAAAAGCTCAATTGCTTTTTTTATTTGTGGCTTAGTTGCATTTTTTCGCACTTTAAAGACAAATCGTCCTTCGCTATCGGCTAATCGCGTACTTTTCTCAGAGATTACAGGCGCTAAGACTATGTTCATTAGATCAAGTTGACTCATCCTAAACGCTCCTCTAAAACTTTGACCGCCGCCGGAACTGCAATCACTTTATCTGCTGACACAAGGGACACAGGGTCTACGCTGGCAGCTAAAGCGACTGTCACTAAAGGAAGGTTCCTAATTGCGCGTTCCAAAATTTCGTTGGGCTCATTGACGAGTATTAGGACGCTTTCAGTCAAACCATATTGGTTCAATTTGCTAGCAATCGCTTTCGTTTTCGGCTCGTTTGGAAGCAAATCCTCACTGACACAAAGTCGATTTTGCCGCACAAGCTCAGACACAATTGAACGCATGCCTACACGGTACATCTTCTTGTTTAATTTCTTTGTGAAATCCCGTGGGCGTGCTGCAAAAGTTCCCCCACCGCCTCTCCAAATAGGACTACGTATTGTACCTGCTCTCGCCCTTCCGGTGCCTTTTTGGCGCCAAGGCTTTTTGCCGCCGCCGCTCACATCAGAGCGGTTTTTCTGCGCTTTAGTCCCTGCGCGGCCATTATTCAAATAAGTCGTGACCACTTGATGCACTAGCGGCTCGTTGAAAGGTTGCCCGAATACTTCATCTGTTACCGCAATCGGTTGGGCTGAATCCTTTTCATTAACTACTGGAATTTCCACGCTCATCGTTTAACCCTGTGTTTTCTTTACCGCCGGACGCACAATGACATCCGAGCCCTTATGACCAGGCACAGCACCTTTAATCATTAAAATATTTTTGTCTTTATCAACTGCCACTATTTGTAGGTTTTGGGCAGTACGGCGAACATTACCCATACGGCCAGCCATTTTTTTGCCTTTAAATACCCTGCCGGGCGTTTGACATTGGCCAATAGAACCGGGGGCCCGATGAGACAAGGAATTCCCGTGCGTTGCGTCTTGGCTGCGGAAATTATATTTTTTAATGGGTCCTGCAAAACCTTTACCTATCGTCGTTCCCACAACATCAACATACTGACCTTCTTCAAATATGCTGATATCGATGGTTGCGCCCACTTCCAATTCTTCGCCTTCCCTCAATCTAAATTCCCACAACCCTCGACCAGCCGACACACCAGCCTTGGCAAAGTGGCCGGCTTCCGGCTTCGGTATTCGGGATGTTTTTTTTGCTCCTGTCGTTACCTGAACGGCACTATAACCATCGCGCTCTGCAGTCTTTACCTGAGCCACACGGTTTTCTTCCACTTGGATAACGGTCACTGGGACAGATTGACCATCTTCAGTGAACATTCTTGTCATTCCGCATTTGCGCCCGACTATTCCGATCGTCATGGCAGTATCCTCAATTCAACTTGATTTGCACATCGACACCTGCAGCCAGGTCTAACTTCATCAGAGCGTCGACCGTTTTATCGGTTGGCTCGACAATGTCGATGAGCCGCTTATGGGTTCGAATCTCATACTGATCTCGCGCATCCTTATTGACATGCGGAGAAATCAAAACCGTATACCTCTCTTTTTTTGTGGGGAGAGGAATAGGACCCAACACCTGGGCCCCAGTACGTTTTGCTGTTTCAACTATTTCGCTCGTAGATTGCTCAACCAAGCGATGATCGAATCCTTTTAAGCGGATCCGGATACGCTGCCTTTTATCCATTATCCCTTACTCGATAATTTTCGAAACCACACCAGCACCTACGGTGCGGCCACCTTCACGAATTGCAAACCGCAGCCCCTCTTCCATCGCAATCGGAGCAATCAGTTTGACTTTGACCTTGACATTATCACCAGGCATCACCATCTCAACCCCTTCCGGCAATTCCACCGAACCCGTCACGTCCGTGGTCCGGAAGTAAAACTGGGGACGATAGCCATTGAAAAACGGGGTATGACGTCCGCCTTCGTCTTTGGATAATACATACACTTCCGCTTCAAAATGGGTATGCGGGGTAATGCTGCCAGGTTGGGCCAAGACTTGCCCCCGTTCCACTTCATCACGCTTGGTGCCGCGCAGCAACACACCAACATTGTCACCGGCCACCCCTTCGTCCAGCAGCTTGCGGAACATCTCCACGCCAGTCACGGTCGTTTTGGTGGTGGGTCGAATGCCGACAATTTCAACTTCGTCGCCAACCAGCACTTTGCCGCGCTCAATACGACCTGTCACCACGGTGCCCCGACCAGAAATGGAGAATACGTCTTCGATCGGCATCAGGAAGGGTAGGTCAATTGGACGTTCCGGCTCGGGAATGTATTCGTCCATCGCTTCCATCAGCTTGAGAATAGAGGGCACGCCAATGTCGCTTTGATCACCTTCCAGGGCCTTGAGGGCACTGCCAGTCACTACCGGCACGTCATCGCCAGGAAATTCATACTGACTCAGCAGCTCGCGAACTTCCATTTCCACCAGTTCCAGCAGTTCTTCGTCGTCCACCATGTCGGCTTTGTTCAGATAGACAACAATGTAGGGTACCCCCACCTGACGGGCCAGCAGAATGTGCTCACGGGTCTGTGGCATCGGGCCATCGGCCGCCGATACCACCAAAATGGCACCGTCCATCTGCGCCGCACCAGTGATCATGTTCTTGACATAGTCCGCGTGACCAGGACAGTCAACGTGGGCATAGTGACGCTTGGCAGTTTCGTATTCGACGTGCGCGGTAGCAATGGTAATCCCACGCTCGCGCTCTTCCGGCGCATTGTCAATCTGACTGTAGTCCCTGAACTCAGCCCCCTGAAAATGTTCCGCAGATACCTTGGTCAACGCCGCCGTCAACGTCGTCTTACCATGGTCAACATGCCCAATCGTCCCCACATTCACATGTGGCTTGGTACGCTCAAATTTCTGCTTGGCCATAGAACAAATCCCCTACGCTCAACTTTTTAAAATGAATATACTGGTTTTATAATGTTAGTGGAGCCCATAACCGGACTTGAACCGGTGACCTCTTCCTTACCAAGGAAGTGCTCTACCGACTGAGCTATATGGGCATCAATTCGCCGTTGCCTAATGCAATCTGGAGCGGGTGATGGGAATCGAACCCACGTCATCAGCTTGGAAGGCTGAGGTTCTACCATTGAACTACACCCGCTATCACAACTTCCCGATTCTGGTGGAGGGGGGAGGATTCGAACCTCCGAAGGCTGAGCCGCCAGATTTACAGTCTGGTCCCTTTGACCGCTCGGGAACCCCTCCCAAACAAGTAGCTGGTAATTTTTTCTTATTTTAGCCTTGTTGTCAACAGAAAAATTAAATCCCGTTGTTTTCAAACTGGTGATTGATGCAGTAAATTCATTGCCTTATCTACACCCTCTTCCATCAACACAGGTAAACACTCTACTGCCCGCTCAATGCCGCACAGGATTTCTTTTTCCTCTTCCGGAGAAGGCTTGCTAAGCACGTAAGAAGAGACATCCCCTCGAGTAGGCCGACCAATGCCTATTCTAAGACGAATGAATGATCGATCCCCCAAACGGTCTATGATGCTTCGCAATCCATTATGCCCCCCATGCCCACCATTTTTTTTCAACTTCACAATTCCGGGAGCAAAATCGAGCTCATCATGAGCCACTAGCACGTGAGGCGGGGTAATCTTATAAAAACGGCAGTAGGACGCCACCGGCCCGCCGCTTCTATTCATGAATAAGCCAGGTTTCAACAGGTGACAAACCTCACCACGGTGATGTAATTTAGCCACCCAACCCCCGAACCGTTCTTGCCAGGTAAACGAAGCGCCATAGTAACAAGCCACCTTATCTAGAAACCAAAACCCGGCATTATGCCGGGTTTTGCTGTATTCTGGACCTGGGTTTCCCAACCCAACCAGCAGAGTAAGATAATTCACTCAAGCATCCTAGCGAACTATTCTTCTTCCGGCCCTGCTTCCTCCTCTCCTGGCACCTCTTCACCCTCACCTAATGAAGCTTCAAGCTGCTGCTCTGAAATAGGCGCCTGAATCATGACCACAGCAGGATCCTGACCTTCCTCATGGGATTCTATAATTGTCACACCCTCGGGCGCTTTCAATTCAGAAAGGTGGACCGTTTCCCCAATATCCACGTTGGCAAGATCTACTTCGATGTATTCCGGCAGATTACTGGGTAAGCAGCTTACCTCGACTTCCGTCATGTTACGGACGACGATACCACCCTTTTTAACTCCAACGGATTTTTCTTCTCCCACGAAATGCAGCGGAACGTTCACATGAATAGCCTCATCGGCTTTCACCCGCTGAAAATCCAAGTGCAAAACAGCTTCTTTGCTGGGATGGCGCTGCACCTCTTTTAGAATAGCTTGCACCACCTTTGAACCCGGTAGTTTCAAGGTCAAAATATGGGAAAAGACAGCTTCCTGCTGAAGATTCTTATCCACCTGATTTTTCCCCAACATCAACGGCACAGGCGCCTCTCCACCACCATACAGCACCGCCGGAATTTTCATTTCTCTGCGCATACGTCTGGCCGCACGGGTCCCTTTCTCTTTTCTTTCTTCGACCTCGAACTCAAAACTCGCTTTCATTGATAAAACCTCATAAAAACCCTTAATCTATGTATAAAGAACTGACCGATTCCCCTACCACTATCCTGCGAATTGTCTCAGCTAACATTTCCGCAACGCTCAATTGGCGGATTTTACCGCAATTTTCAGCTTCAGCTCGCAATGGAATAGTATCTGTCACCACAAGCTCGTCTAATTCAGAATTAGCAATATTGCTTACCGCAGGCCCTGACAAGACCGGATGTGTGCAGTAAGCCACTACTTTTTGAGCGCCGTTTTCTTTCAGCGCTACCGAGGCTTGGCACAACGTTCCCGCAGTATCTACCAAGTCATCGATTAGGATGCAGGTGCGATCCTTAACTTCACCAATAATATTCATCACCCGCGCCTCGTTTGGCCGCGGGCGGCGCTTATCAATAATTGCCAGCTCCGCATCCCCCAAACGCTTAGCCAAGGCCCGCGCTCGCACGACACCACCCACATCGGGAGAAACCACAATTAAATTGTCATATTTCTGGCGCCAGATATCTCCCAGCAAAAGCGGAGACGCATACACATTATCCACCGGAATATCAAAAAAGCCCTGCACTTGATCGGCATGTAAATCCACCGTCAATACGCGATCCACGCCGGCGCAAGTAATCATTTTCGCCACCAGCTTAGCTGTAATGGGCACTCGAACCGACCGAGGCCGGCGATCTTGGCGCCCATAACCAAAATAAGGAATCACAGCGGTGATTGTGCCTGCTGACGAGCGCCGCAGTGCATCAACAATCACAAGCAATTCCATCAAATTTTCATTCGTAGGCATGCAAGTAGACTGAATGACAAATATCTCCCGTCCACGCACATGCTCTTCAATCTCGACCGCTATCTCGCCATCGCTGAACCGGCCAACACTCGCCAGCCCCAAGCGCATATTGAGCTTATCCACAATCCCTTGCGCCAAAGGCAAATTAGAATTTCCGGCAAACACCATAAAGCCCGCATCATTCATGCGACCACCCTTGGCTGGTTTCTCTTCTTGATTAGGGGATAGCGGATTGAAAATGGCTGGGGCGCCAGGATTCGAACCTGGGTATGCAGGGATCAAAACCCTGTGCCTTACCGCTTGGCGACGCCCCATTAGATTTTTAACCTAACTCTGAATAGTGTCAGCGCAGCTGCGCCAATTTCTCATGTAACGGTGAAAGATTCCTTCCCTGAGCGACCATCGCTTGCCATTTCTTTGCCATTTCCCGCTTTACCTCAAGCGCTTGCCCCTTGGTGGGAAAAGCGGAAAAAACACACGCCCCTGTACCTGTCAGACGCGCATTTCCAAATTGCGACAGCTCTGACAATGCCTGCTTTACTTGGGGATATTTATCCCTGACAACAGGCAGGCAATCGTTAGCCTCCATGCCTTCAAGAAAGTTCTTAATTTTGACAGGATTGCTATTTCTTGTCAAATCAGGGTCAGAAAAAATTTCCCGAGTAGAGACGTGGCAAGGCGGAATAACGATCACGTACCATGGCTGCGGCAAATCCAGAGGCGTCAATGTCTCTCCAACCCCTTCTGCCCAGGCGCTTCGTCCTTTGATGAACACAGGCACATCCGCGCCCAGCCGCACGCCTAGCTGAATAAGCGTTTCTTCCGTTAACCCAACCTCCCAAAAGTAATTCAATACCATCAGCACGGTTGCGGCATCCGAGCTTCCTCCTCCTAGACCGCCACCCATTGGCAAGCGCTTATGGACTGAAATCCTGACGCCTTTCCTTACACCCGCCGATTCCTGGAGTAAACGCGCTGCTCTAACGGTCAAATCTGTTTCGGGAGGGACACCTGCAAGAGGTGTTTTTAGCTCTATACGAGAGTCTTTCAAAATTTCAAAATCGAGGAAATCGCAGCGATCAATAAACTGGAAAACCGTTTGCAATAGATGGTAACCATCGGCTCGCCGCCCGATAATTCTCAGCATCAGATTTAATTTGGCCGGCGCCGGCCATTGTTGGTAAACCGAAACCTCAGACATTCACTTGCCAGTCGTGAACAATCAATTTGAGGCGGATGCCTCCAGGCCCAGTAATAATGATTTTTTCAGGTAGTGACCCTTCACCCACTTTGACGTAGCGCTTGTACAAAACAGACCATGCCCCTTGATGGAGTTGATGCAATCTGCCATCGGGCCGGTATTCGGCGTTATGCGCCACCTCAGGCACAGGACGCCCCAAGACCCAGAAATGCATAGACTGTAAAGGCAGTTCCACACCAAATAATTCTTTGAGAAAAGCACCAGGCTGGTTAGAAACCCGCACATCCCCCTTGCCACGGTCTATTTTGACCAAACCTTTGGTTAACCAGACTGCAATGCCTCCTTGACCCAAAGGGCCGGATACCAGCATGTAATCCAAAGTAGGATTATGTTTCCACAGCAAATGGCCGTGCCAATGCTCTCTGCCCCCGCTGACACCAATTCTCCCTTCCATTTGCCAGGCATCAATCGTCTGCAGCCACGCCCATTCTTTGGTTCTACGCTCCTCCAAAACCGGTGCGCGCCACACCGCGCAGCTGGTGACCGACAAGCAAAGAAAAATCCATATTAATGACGCATTCAAATATCTGCTGGATGGAATCATTCTTCCAGCCGCTGTTTGAAGCGCTCCACCAACTCTCGAATACGATCACCCTTTTTGGTTTTTTTAATGACCTCCCGCCAGAGTTGCTTAGCCTCATCCCTGCGTTCTAAAGCCCACAACACCTCACCCAAATGGGCGCCAATTTCAGGATCTGGATTAATCTGGTAAGCCTTTTGCAAATAGTGCAAGGCGCCGGAATAGTCCTTTAATTTGTATAAAAGCCAACCGTAGCTATCCAAAATAGCTGGATCATCCGGCTTTAAACGCAAGGCTTTATCTAAAAAAGATTTGGCCTCTTCATAGCGGTTGGTGCGGTCAACCAAAGTGTAACCAAGCGCGTTCAATGCATTGGCATCATCCGGGTTCTTCTCCAGAATTTTTTTCAGGTCCGCCTCGACAATATCCAAGCGATCAAGCTTTTCCGCCAGCAAGGCCCTCGCGTATAGAAGATCGGAATCTCCCGGAAAGTCAATAAGCGCCCGGCTTAATACCTCAAATGCGCCCTGGTAATCTTTTTGTTCATTTAAAATTTCGGCCTGGAGCAAATAAAGCTGCCGTTTTTTTTCCGGATACTGAGTTTGCAATTTCTCAAGACGCTTCAGTGCTTCCTCCACCTTCCCGAGCTTTACCAAAGCAGCGGTGCTGTTGACTTCGGCGTCGAAAACCAGATCCCCTTCCTTGATTTTTTCGAACCATTCAAGCGCCTTTTGATAATTCCCGCGCTTGGCTTCGATGCGGCCCAAATAAAAATAGGCTTCCGAGCGCCATTTTGGCTGTTGGAGCAAAAGTTTCAGCGCTTTTTCCGCTTGCTTATCCTTATGTAATTGCAAGCTCACCAGAGCATAGGCATACAAGGCATCGGGATGGTCTGGCTGCAGCCGGAGTATCTTGTTAAATTCCTGTTCCGCAGCCTTGTAATCTTGCTGCTTGAGCAGAAATTGCGCATAAACCATCCGCAGCTGGATATTTTCCGGGTGTTTTTCAATCAATGCTTTCAGGGAGTGACGGGCCTTGTCCGACTCTCCCAATTGGGCCAATAAATGGCTTTGCATTAGCTGCACTTTATTCCAATCCGGGCGCAGCTCCAAAGCCTTGGTCACATGCTTTAGCGCCAGGTCAGTGTTGCCTTGACGCAATGCAAGCAAACCAAAAGCATAATGAACTTCAGGAGAGCGAGGAAAACGCTGGCTGAGGGCTTCCATCACTGCCAATGATTGCGGTTTTGGCACTTTCTTATCCATAAACCGCAGAATCTCCAGCAACACCTGCTCTTTATTGGCGCCTGCCAGTGTCATCAAGTGGGCAAGCCTGTCAATGGCCTTTTCATTTTCCCCGCTTTGTAAATACAGCATCACTGCCGCCTTGTTCGCGTCCAAGCTATCAGGATCCCGTGACAGCCACAGTTCCACTGCTTTTTTTGCCTTTTCCACATCGTTTAGATACAAGGCGATTCGAGCCGCGCGTTCAGCAACCCAAGGCTCTGGAATTTTATCGGCAACCTGCAAATAATTATCGAGCGCAAGGCGATATTGGCCACGCTGACCGGCAATTTCGGCGGTCAACAGCACATACAAAATATCAGATTTAACGCTATCGCCAGTAACTTCCAGCTTGCGGAGCTTTTCTTCGGAAAGAAGCGGCGGAGGCTCTGGGAATGCCGAACGCTTAGCGCACCCGGACATTGCAGTGAACAGAAATGCCAAAACTGAGATCAAACAAATTTTATACACTGACTAAATTCCTTATCCTTGTGGTGCGGCTTGTCCAGGCAAGCCGGCGATGATTTAGGAGGGCCTAAAACTTTAGAGGTTTCTTTAATTATATTTTGTTTTTAAAATGAAACCTATTGCCATCTATAAAGTTATCCTATTTTAATGACTTTGCTCGCGTTAGGAATTAATCACACAACAGCTCCCGTAGCGATACGGGAAAGGCTCGCCTTTCCCAGTGAACAATTGCGTGAACTGCTGGAAGGACTCATTAAACTGCCGGGGGTTCTTGAAGCCACTATTTTATCCACTTGCAACCGGACAGAACTTTATTGCCATACCGAAGCTTCCGATCATCAGCTTTTGATTGACTGGCTAGCACAAAAACGAGACCTCTCTCCTAAAGAGTTTACTCCTTACCTTTATATTCATACAGATCGCGACACTATTTACCATTTATTCCGGGTTGCTTGCGGTCTCGACTCTATGATTTTAGGCGAGCCACAGATCCTCGGCCAAATGAAGACAGCCTATCAAGCTGCTATTGAGGCCGGCGCGCTGGGCAAAATCATGAGCCGCCTATTTCAACACACTTTTGCCGCTGCAAAAAAAATCCGTACCGACACCGCCATTGGCGCCAGTCCGGTATCGGTCGCTTTTGCCGCCGTACGCCTGTCCCAACAGATTTTCGACGACCTGGGAGAGCAAACTGCCCTATTGATTGGTGCTGGAGAAACTGTCGAGCTCACGGCGCGTCATCTCTATCAGCAAGGGATCGGGCGTCTGATTATCGCCAATCGCACCTTCGACAAAGCCCATACTCTGGCGGCTCAATTCGGTGGCTACGCGATTGCCCTGCGGGAACTACCCAATCACCTGCACGACGCAGACATTATCGTTTCTTCCACCGCCAGCCAACTCCCTATTTTGGGAAAAGGCGCTATTGAGCGCGCCATCAAACTACGCCGGCATAAACCCATTTTCATGGTAGATCTGGCCGTACCGAGGGATATCGAACCCGAGGTGGAACAACTGGCCGATGTTTATCTCTATACCGTCGACGATCTCAATCATATTATCGAAGAAAACTGGCAAGTCCGCCGGGAAGCCGCTACCCAGGCCGAGGAGATCATCGCCATGGAAGTGGAACACTTCCTCGCCTGGCTTAGGTCACAGGGCGCCACCGATACTATTCGCGCCTTGCGGGGCAAAGGCGATCAATACCGCCAAGAAGTCCTGGCCAAAGCTCGTCGCGACCTCGCCAAGGGCGTTCCTCCGGAACAAGTCATCGAGAAACTCGCCCATACCCTCAGCCGTAAACTTCTGCACACGCCCAGCGTCCAATTAAAACAAGCAGCCATCAATGAACGTCATGATTTGGTGGCAGCGGCTCGTGAACTATTCAAACTTGACTAAAATCCGTGCAATCATCCATTCAACATAAACTCGACAAACTCACCGACCGTTTTGAGGAAATTTCCGGGCTATTGAGCCTGCCGGAAGTACAAAGCTCGGCTGACCAATTCCGTAACTTAAGCCAGGAGTATGCCCAGCTGGAGCCAGTCGTGGCCACCTACAAGGAATACCAGCAAACCCAGCAACAACTGGCTGATGCGGAGGAAATGTTGCAGGATAACGATCCCGAAATGAAGGCGCTGGTCAAGGAAGAAATGGAACAGGCCAAATCCCGCTTGCAACAATTGGAACAGGCGCTGCAAATTCTGCTGCTCCCCAAAGACCCCCATGATGCCCGCAATATCTTCCTGGAAATCCGGGCCGGCACCGGTGGCGCGGAAGCAGCGTTGTTTGCCGGTGATCTTGCCAGAATGTACACCCGGTTTGGGGAAAAGAAAGGCTGGCGGGTAGAAATACTTTCAGAAAGCCCCGGGGAACACGGCGGTTACAAGGAAATCGTTCTCAAAATTTCCGGCACGGATGTCTATTCCCAGCTCAAATTCGAGGCCGGCACCCATCGGGTTCAGCGGGTACCGGAAACCGAGTCCCAGGGCCGCATCCACACCTCGGCTTGTACCGTTGCGGTATTGCCGGAAGTGGAGGAAGTCGACGCTGTGGATATCAACCCCAGTGAACTTCGAATTGATACCTTCCGTTCCTCGGGCGCGGGAGGTCAGCACGTCAACACCACCGATTCCGCCGTGCGCATCACCCATCTGCCCACCGGGATTGTAGTGGAATGCCAGGACGAACGCTCCCAGCATAAAAACAAAGCCCGGGCCATGGCCTTGCTCAAGGCTCGTTTGTTGGCCGCAGAGCAAGCCAAAATCCAGGCCGAACAGGCCGCTTCCCGCAAACTTCAGGTGGGTTCTGGCGACCGTTCCGAGCGAATCCGCACTTACAACTTCCCACAAGGCCGGGTCACTGATCACCGGATCAACCTGACCCTCTACAAGCTGGACACCATTCTGGAAGGAGAATTGGATCAACTTATCGACCCTCTGATCCGGGAGCACCAGGCTGATCTGCTGGCGGAAATGGCCGCCGGCTAATCTTTTAGACATGGCCACTATTGCCCAGCTTTTGCGTCAGGGCAGCCAGGCGTTGGCATCGGTTTCCCAATCGCCCAACTTGGATACAGAACTGCTCTTGGCCCATGCCCTCAACAAACCCCGTGCTCACCTCCATGCTTGGCCGGAAAAGAGGGTTGAAGATCCTTTGCTTTCTTGTTTTCACCAACTCCTGCAACGCCGGCTACAGGGGGAACCTATCGCCTATCTATTGGGAACCAAGGAATTCTGGTCCCGCGAATTTTACGTTAATTCTGCGGTTTTGATCCCAAGGCCGGAAACGGAACTACTGGTGGAGCACACTTTGGCATTGATACCCAAAGATTGCCCTGTCCTGGTTGCAGACCTGGGCACCGGCAGCGGCGCCATTGCTCTTACCTTGGGGCTTGAGCGTCCTAATATTCAGGTGGTCGCTACTGACCGCTCACTGAAAGCATTAAAAGTGGCCAGCGAAAATGTCCAGCGACATCGGGCCAACAATGTACACCTATGCCAAGCCAACTGGCTGTCGTCTTTCCGTCCTTCCAGTTTTGATTTAATTGTCAGTAACCCACCCTATATCGCCCCGGATGATCCCCATCTGAACCGAGGGGATGTCCGCTTTGAACCCCGCTCCGCACTGGCTGCGGACAAAAACGGCCTGGCCGCCCTACAAACCATCGGGGCCCAGGCTCGCCGTTGCCTAAAACCCGGTGGCTGGCTAATAGTAGAGCATGGTTGGGATCAACGGCCTGCTGTTGCTAGAATCTTCGAATCTTTAGGTTATCAGGAAGTGACTTGTTTCTCCGACTGGCAAAATCATCCGCGCGTTACCCGCGCTCAATGGAGCTCTTAACATGCAACCACAAGAACCTGTCTTTCTACCGAGGCACATCGTCAATCAACTGCTGCACCAAGCCCAAATTCACGCTGACTATGAAGTCTGTGGCTTGATCGGCGCCAAAGACGGCGTGCCTGTAAACATTTACCCTGTCAAAAATATTGCTGAAGATCCAAAGAATCATTTTCGGATGGATCCTGAAGGGCAAATAGCGGCCATGAAAACCATGCGAGAACGCGGGGAAGAGCTTTTTGCCATTTACCATTCTCACCCGAAAGCACCTGCACAACCTTCGGAAGAAGACGTCTCTCTGGCGGCTTACCCCGAAGCGCTCTATTTTATTATTTCTCTCAATACCAAAGGGGTGCTGGAAATGCGCGGATTTCTGTTATCCGAAAATTCCTTGCAGGAAATCCCCTTGGGGATGGAAGAAACCGAATAGTGGCGATGCCACTGCGAATTGACGGTTCCCAAGGCGAGGAGGGTGGCCAGATCTTGCGGACCTCTCTGGCGTTGTCCCTTCATTTGCAGCGCCCCATTCATTTGGTCAATATCCGGGCAAAACGTCAAAAACCCGGCCTTCGCCGCCAACATCTCGCTTGCGTACTGGCGGCGGCCGAATTGAGCCATGCCAAGGTAACTGGCGCCCATCTTGGCTCCCAAGAGATTTTGTTCATTCCCGGACCTATTCAACCTGGCAATTACCGCTTTGATATCGGCACCGCCGGCAGCACCACGCTTTTGCTACAGGCAATTCTACTTCCGCTGCTTTTGGCGCCTAGCCCCTCTCACATAACCCTGTGCGGCGGCACCCATAATCCCAAAGCCCCGCCTTTTGATTTTCTTGAGCGAACCTTCCTCCCCCAGCTGGAAAAAATGGGGGCGCACGTGGATTTACAGCTGGAACGGCCCGGATTTTATCCGCAAGGAGGCGGTATTATTCATGTCTCCATTAACCCTGTTTGCCATTTGCAGCCGATTGATATCCTGTCTCGGGGAGCCATCAAAACCATCCACGCCAAGGCCATTGTGGCCGATCTGCCCCGTCATATCGGTGAGCGGGAATTAAATACACTCACTGAACTGATTAAGTTAAAACCCGAAAACTGCCAACTCCAGGAATTGAAGGGGTGCGGCGTTGGCAATGTGGTTACTGTGGAGGTCATTAACGAAGAGATCACCGAAGTTTTTACCGGTTACGGCCAGCGGGGCATTCGGGCAGAAAAAGTAGCACAACATTTAGCGACTGAAGTGCAGCGCTATTTAAGCGCCGAAGTTCCCGTCGGACCCTATCTTGCCGACCAAATTTTGCTTCCCATGGCCTTGGCAGGGGGCGGCCAATTTCTCACCCTGCCGCCGACCCGGCATACCTTAACCAACATTCAGGTGATTGAAGCGTTTCTCCCGTTACGTTTTGATGTCTCAAAGCAAAAGCAGCACCAGTGGCATATCCGGCTCCATCCTACCAATACCGCTCAGTCGTAATTTGACCCGGCTGCTTGCGCAGGTTTTCTTGAAACCCCCGCCCCTTCAACAACTCAATAGCGTCTTTCACCATGGCTGGATTGCCACAAATCATGACTTGGCTGTCTTCTGGTTGTAACGCGATGCCTGCCTTCGACTCGAGGATCCCCTCCTCGATTGCCGTTGTAATCCGCGCGTGAATCATGCCTTGCGCTTTTTCTCGAGTCACACAGGCAAAATCAATGAATTGTTGGGGATGCTGATTGTGAAACCCCTGAATTACTTCCCGGTACGCCAATTCAGACGTGGTACGCACCCCGTGGACCAAAACAATTTTTTCAAACCGTTGCCATGGGGTTATGGTTTTCAAAATGGATAAAAAAGGCCCCAGCGCCGTGCCCGTGGCCAACATCCATAAATAGCGGCCTTCCGGTACATGACTTAAAGTAAAAATCCCCGCGCCGCGGCGGCTGACCCAAACTGTATCTCCCGCTTTCAAAGCCGCCAACCGGGGAGTCAGCTTGCCCCCCGGCACCACAATGAAATAGAAATCCAATGGCCGTTCGTCCGGTGCATTGACATAAGAATAAGGCCGGCTGACAAATTCTTCTCCAATGGGCAATCCCAAACGCCCGAACTGCCCCGCCTCAAAAGGTGCTATCTCCGCTTCCACCCGCAATGAATACAACCGCTCTGCCCAGCGGTACAATTCCACGACTGTCCCCTGGCACCATTTGCGCGAATCGATTTCTACTGTCATGTTCTCTCCCCTTGGGTTTCTATACGTATAATAGTTCTCTATTTTTTATTCACGAGCAACTATGACATGAATCAAAAGCAAACTTTACCCTTGGATGAAGCGCTTTCCCATGCCTACGACCGCATCAGCGAGTTGGCACAAAAAACTCTTGGTGAAAAAGACCGGCAAAATGCCCAAGCCGTGGCTGATAGTGTTCATGAAGCCAAAGAACTCTTGCTCAAAACCGGCGAAATCCCCCAGGAACACGCCGAAGATATCGCAGCTTCGGTACTGCGGGACTTGCACGATGCCGCCGAACACTTGTTGATGGAGGAAAGAGATCTGACCGATTGGCTGCGCCTGGATCTGCTTTTGATTGAAAAAAAGCTGCTGCACCGCTTTCAAACGCTTGTGGATTTCACCAAAGTGGAACTTTCCCACCTTAAAAAGACCCTGCAACGCCTGGATGAATGGCGCACCGGTGAAATCACCACTATCGGCACCCTGCAATGTAAAAAATGCGGGGAAATCCTGCATTTTCATAAAACCGGGCGTATTCCGCCTTGCCCCAAGTGCAAAGGCACGCTATTCCAGCGAGTCAAGGACTAATTCTGTGCCTGTCACGATCACCAGCTCATTCATAATACGCCATTTCGGTTCCACTAACTTTAATTACCAGAAAAATTAATGATCGCTACCCCTCCCTCGTGTCAGACTACTTGCCCTTACTGCGGGGTTGGTTGCGGGGTGCAAGTTACTTGTACTGAGAATCAACCCCTTCTAATTGAAGGCGACCCTACCCATCCCGCCAATTTGGGACGATTGTGCTCCAAAGGCAGCGCACTGGGGGAAACCGTGGAACTTCCAGGCCGCTTGCTTTACCCCCAAATTGGCGGGCGCCAAACCAGTTGGGACGAAGCGATAACCACCGTTGCGGAAAAATTCAGGCAAACGATAGCCAAATATGGCCCGGAATCGCTGGCCTTTTATGTTTCAGGACAACTACTTACCGAGGATTACTATGTCGCCAACAAGCTAATGAAGGGATTTATTGGCTCTGCCAATATCGATACCAATTCCCGACTATGCATGTCCACGCCAGTGGTAGCGCATCAACGCGCTTTTGGAGAAGACTTAGTACCTGCTTGCTATGCAGATCTGGAACAGGCCGAGATGGTCGTGCTCGCCGGGAGCAATTTGGCCTGGTGCCACCCTGTGCTATTTAGGCGGCTCAATGAGGCACCGGTGGAACAGTTTGTGGTTACCATTGATCCCCGACGCACTTACACCACCTCCTTCGGAGGCTTGCACCTAGCCATCAAACCCGGTACCGATGCGGTATTATTCAATGGCCTGCTGGTTTATTTGTACGACCACAATCAACAAAATGAAAACTTTGTCACCCTCCATACCGAAGGGTTGAAAGCCACCATTGCCGCAGCTCGCGCCAGTTCCCCCGATATCGCCACGGTAGCCCGGATTTGCGAGCTAAACGCCGAAGACGTGGAAACATTTTATCGCCATTTTGCCGCCACCGAGCGGGTGGTAAGCGCCTACTCCCAAGGGTTAAATCAATCCACCAGCGGTGTGAACAAGATCAATGCCTTGATTAATTGCCATCTAATTACTGGCCGAATTGGCAAACCCGGCGCTGGCCCCTTCTCACTCACCGGCCAACCCAACGCTATGGGAGGACGGGAAGTGGGCGGCTTATCCAGTCAGCTTGCTGCCCATATGGCCTTGGAGAACGAAGCAGACCGCCAACGGGTACAGCAATTTTGGCAATCTCCCACCATTGCAGAAAAGCCAGGGTTCAAAGCCACGGCCTTGTTTGATGCTATTTTGGAGGGGAAAATCAAGGCAATATGGATTATGGCCACCAATCCCGTAGTAAGCCTGCCTGATGCCGATCACGTACGCCGTGCACTGGAATGTTGTCCTTTGGTAGTCATTTCTGAATGCGTGCAGACAACCGATACCGCTGTGCTAGCAGACGTGTTGCTGCCGGCGGCGACTTGGGGAGAGAAAGACGGCACCGTCACCAATTCCGCCCGGGTAATTTCCCGTCAGCGGACTTTTCGCCGTCCACCTGGAGAAGCTCAACCGGATTGGTGGATCATTGCCCAAGTTGCAAAAGCGATGGGCTATGGCAACTTTTTTGATTACAATTCTCCCGCCCAAATTTTTCGCGAACATGCTGCTTTGTCAAGCGTAGGGAATAATGGCCAACGCTTGTTCGATATCAGCGCGCTCGCCTCTCTGAGCGATGAACAATACGATGCATTAAGCCCCGTCCCTTGGCCCATTACCCAAACCTCTCGGAAGGGGGTAACCCGGCTATTTACCGATGGGTACTTTCCCACCGACAATGGCCGGGCCCGCTTCGTCGCCGTGGAACCCCGCCTACCTGCAAGATCCCCCGATGACAGCCGCCCTTTGGTACTCAACACCGGACGGGTTCGGGATCAGTGGCATACCATGACCCGTACCGGCACCTCATTACGGCTTTCTGGCCATACGCCAGAACCCTTTGTTGCGGTACACCCCAGTGACGCTGATAAACTGGCGCTACGCCACAAAGAACTGGCTTGGATAAGGGGGCACAGCGGCCACGAGATCTTGGCGCGGGTTCATGTCAGTCCGCGTCAACGCCCGGGGAGTGTATTTGTTCCCATGCACTGGAACGACTTTTATACCAGTCAGGGCCGGGTCAATACGTTGCTGGAAAATCTTGTCGATCCTTTGTCCGGACAACCCGAATTCAAGCATCAGCCGGTTTCCGTGCTTCCCTGCCATTGCGAATGGTTTGGGTTTTATATCACCCGGGTAGAGCTGCATCCTCAGTTGAAATACGCCTTGTATTGGGCCAGAGTACGCCTGGGTCACGAATTGTGGCGTTATGAAGTGGCGGGAAATGACGAGCCCAAAGCTTGGCCAGCCCGCGCCCGTGAACTGTTGGAGGACGAACAGGGGGTATGGATTGAATATCACGACAGCGTCCGCAATCAGTACCGCGCCGCAGTGCTTCATGAAGAAAAGCTGGCGGCCTGTGTCTATATCAGCCGCGACCCACAAGTACCACCCCGCGATTGGCTGATTGAATTGTTCGAGCGCGAGCACCTTACCAAAGACGAGCGGATGTCTTTGCTATTTGGCCGTGAAGGCGATGAAGTCATTGACGATCATACCGTTTGCGCCTGTTTTAAAGTTTCTGAACCCAAGATTCGCCAAGCCATTAAGGAAGGCTATCAAACGGTGGAAGAGATTGGCCAAATATTAGGGGCCGGGCAAAAATGTGGCTCGTGCTTGCCGGAACTCCAGGAATTGGTTTCTAGAAAGTAATTCTAGCCTTGAATACCCTTTCCAAAACGCTCTCCATGCGTCTTTTTAGCCTTTTACGGATTTTCATCGATATAAGTAAACTTTGGGAGGTTCGGATTCACGAATATACCCCCGATACATCCCTGGGGTATTAAAAACCATTGTGATGTTGCCGCTACGGTCCAGTCCAATCACCCCGCCTTTCCCGCCTTGGGGCTCAAGAGTGCCATGGATAACGCCCTTGGCTGCCTTCGCCAAGGATTGCCCCAGATATTTCATTTGTACTGAGATCTCTTGGCCCACCACCTGACGGATGAAAAATTCCCCATGGCCAGTGGCAGAAATCGCACAAATGGCATTGTCAGCAAAAGTCCCTGTGCCAATGATAGCCGAATCCCCTACTCTTCCCGGGTGTGTATTGGGAGTACCGCCTGTGGAAGTGCCAGCAGCGAGATTCCCGTACCGATCTAAGGCCACCGCGCCAACGGTGCCCAATCCATGAGAATGTGACCATTCTCTAGTCTTCGAGTAGAAATAAGACGGCGGGACAATGTCAATCCCGTGTTCGGCGGCAAAGCGTTGGGCGCCTTCTGCAACCAACAACACCAGACCCTGGTCAGCCCGGATGGCAAATATGTGGTTACCGCCAACACGCTCAGTGCGACCATTTCCATCGTCGACACCGCCACCA
>LSNW01000008.1 GCA_001566965.1 Methylothermaceae bacteria B42
GATTGAATATCACCGCATTCCCAGCTTTTTCAGTCGTTATCAATCCGATAATGAAAAGCTGAGAATAATCGGGATTTTGCGTTGAGTGGCGTGGTTGGTTTGAAGAGGTTTCACCGCAGAGACGCAGAGGGCGCAGAGTTTTTAATAATAATTGCTGACCTTTCGTAACGCTGATGGCATACATCTATGCAACCCGCTAAAAAAACAATTTTTTTAAAAATAAATTCTCTGCGTCTCTGCGGTGAACCCATCCCGTGGTTATTATTTTGCCTGATTCTGCTGGCTTGTACGGCGGTTGAAGCCGAAAGCTTGCCAGTGGTAACGGCAAAAACTCCACTGCCGGTCACCGTTTCTCAGCCCACCGCCATTGCCACAGGCCCGGATCAATCCCTCTACCTCCTCGACACCCATCAGCAAGTACTGAAAATCCCCGCCAACAATAAACCCCGATTTTTGACCGGCCCGGGCCTGCTCGACCACCCCCTGGATCTGAAATGGGGCGAGAGCGGGTTGTGGGTGGCCGATACCGGCAATCACCGGCTGCTCCTCTTTGATGCTCAAGGCAGGATGCAGCGGGCGTTTTATCCCAAGCCGCCATCCTGCCCGGAAGAAAAGCCCGGCTGCAACCGGTTGCCGCCGGAACCCGTGGCAGTGGCGGAAGTGGATGATATTTTGTTGTGGTCGGACCGCCGTTACCATAGGGTCTGCCGGCTGCGATTGCCCAAGGGTAAGCCGCTGGATTGCTTTGGCGGACGGGGGGAGGAAGAAGGCAAGTTTCAATTTCCCTTCCAGATCGCCATCGACCGGGACAAATTTCCCCACGTGGTGGATATTCTCAATGCCCGCATTCAGATTTTCGACAAGGACGGGCGTTTCTTCCGCCAGCAGGGCCGGTTTGGTTTTGAGGCAGGCGAGTTATTCCGTCCCAACGGGTTGGCCATGGATAAAGACCGGGACCGGTTGTTCATCAGCGATGGTTATTTCGGGACGATCACCCTCTTCCAGGAAGGAGAAGCAGCAGGCGTGCTCAAGACTTCCGGCGGACAACCCCTTTACTTTGACAGTCCCACCGGCCTGGCTTTTGACAACGGCAGCCTGTATGTGGCGGAAACCGGCGCCGGCAAGGTCTGGAAATTGACCCTGAAGGAAATGGACATGCCGCTCCCTCCCAAAGCCGGCTCAACTACAGTCCAGGCCTCGCAGAAAAACTGCCTGCTTTGCCATCTCGAATGGGCGGAGGAAGGCCCGGCGGCGATCAAGCAGCCCGACCAACAGGGCATCATGCCGGTGGCATCCTTCCGCATGTGTTACAGCTGTCATAATGGGCCGGTGATGGATTCACGGACCATCATCAACGACGGCGAACAACACCCTGTGATTTACGAGCCGGAAAAAGACAAACAGCGCCATGCCAAACTCTGGCCCCGCAAGGACAAACTGCCCGATGAGCTGTTCCCCATCACAGAAGATCATCAACTGACCTGCGCCACTTGCCACACCCCTCACGAAGATACATCCTCGGCCACCCTTTATCAGGGTCATCAAAATGCCTGGCTGGGGGTGCCCAATCCGGAAGGGAAATTGTGCGAACGCTGCCACGAGTCCAAAGCCAAAAACGCCCGGGAATCCAACCCAAAGTGGCGCGGGCGCAATCACCCCATGGGGATTCATCTTGCCAAGCCGCCGCACCGGGGCGCGTCGGGCTATCCCAGTGACCCCGATCTACACCACGGCTTGCCAACAAAACTGGCGGAACTGGGGGGCAGCCTGGACAAGGAAAACAGGGTCATTTGCCAGAGCTGTCATCAAATTCACGGGGGCGTCAGCCAATTCCTGCTGTTGATGAATGCCAACCGGGGCCAGCTCTGCGGGCAATGCCACAAGCGCCAATTCAGCCGCGGCAAAAAGGAAGCGCGGCGCAAGGGGGCGCATCCGGTGAATATCGAACCAGATGAGGAAATGAAACGCGACGGCAAAAAAGTCAAGTTCGTCACCTGTCTGAGCTGCCATCCGGTTCATGAAGGCAAACCGGGCACCCCCATGCTGCTCAAGCCCACGCCTGGGCTCTGTCATGACTGCCATAAGCGGCAACACGCCAGGGACAAGGACGATGCTCTGAAAAAAGGGGTGCATCCGGTGAATTTTGATCTGGAGGAAAGCGTGACCCTGAAGGGACGGAATATCAAACGGGTGGATTGCCTGACTTGTCACGCCGTCCATAAAGGCAAGCCCAATACCCCGGCCTTGGTGGAAGACCACCACGACGGCCAACTATGCCGCGCTTGCCACGAGGACAACATCCCGGTGCTGGGCAGCGATCACGACCTTCGCATTACCGCCGGAGACAGTCAAAACCGGCTGGAACAAACCCCGGCGCAATCAGGACTGTGCGGCGCCTGCCACAGCCTGCATAGAGGCGAGGGGAAATGGCCTTATTTATATGCCTCGGCGATGGTAGATGATCCCTCCCGCCCTTCCAAGGAGGGAGAAAAAAGTAACTTCAAACGGGATCAGCTCTGTATCAACTGCCACCAGGATAACGCCAAGGCCGTGGGCAAGGAGAAATTCATCGAATACTTCAGCCATCCTTATCAACAAATTGTATTGCAATCGGATAAAGACAAAATGCCGCTGCTGGGAAAGGATGGGTCAGACCAGGCCATTGGCGCCATCGGTTGCACCACTTGTCACGATCCCCATGTCTGGCAACCGGATCACTGGAATAAAAAACAACCGCCACTGGCCGGGAACAGAAAAAACCTGGAAGGCGACCCCAATTCCAGTTTTCTGCGAATCACCAAGCCAACCAAGACCTTTTGTTTGAACTGTCATGGAAAAGAAACAAGAATTAAATTTTTATACTTCCATCATAAAAGTAATGCCCGTGGGAAACTGAATTATCTGAAATAAAAAGAGTTTTCGCATTAAAACCGTTTGGACAGATCCCATAAGTTCGATCCATTAGTATTTGTCAAATCCAAATCTGACAATATATCCCTCTGAACGAATCGCAAAATGTCGTTTGCAATAAGCTAGATTAATCTCATAATGCAATGTATGATTTTTCCTACCAACCGTACGAGTGGTAAAAGGAAGGCAAAATTGCCAATCTCTGTTCCTACATTTTATCAAGGAGACAAATTATGAAACGGATATTACTATTGACACTGTTATCTTCAGCTGTATTTTCCGCCACCAACGCGGAAGAAGGGGATGCCAACAGTTTTATTTCTCCAGATTTCTGGGGGAAACAAGGCATCAAAGATAAGATCATTCGGCCAAAATGTCTTGGTTGTCATTCTTCACAATTAAGTGGCGCGGAGCGGAATGGCGCTCCCGAAGGGTCTAATTTTGATACATACGATGATGCCAAATCGCAGGCATCTAAGATTATCCAGCGGGCGGTTGTGGATATGGACATGCCGCCAGATCCCGATCAGCAACTTACCGACGTGGAAAAAAAGGCCTTGCAAAATTGGGTGAAACTCGGCTTTCCCAGTACCGGTATTTCCGGACAATATTCATCAACAGGCATCTTGACATTGCCTAAAGTCTATGTGCTCGATGCGGAAGGAAACGCCATTGGAACAGCGGAAGCAGAAATGAACGTGATTAAAACGACGCGGCCATTTCAATTTGAAATTACCGGGTTGAAATATACCCCAATAAACAGCTCCGACTCAGAATAATGTTTACATGTTTCCCGCCAGCGCCTTGCTGGCGGGAATGAACCCTTTGCGACTTTCACCTATTCTAAAACCAATCTAATCAAAGCATCCTTGCCAGGACCAATGCATCCTCTCGCTTGTTTGCTCCAGCGGGATAATAACCTTTACGCGTACCAATCTCATTAAATCCCAGCTTGCGATATAAATGAACCGCCACTTTGTTGCTGGGGCGAACTTCAAGCAACATCATATCGGCGCGGTGATTGCGGGCGACTTCCATCAAATGAAGCATCATCTCCCGGCCGTAACCCTGACCTTGACAGCGGGGAGAGACACAAACATTCATCACATGCGCTTCACCTACCCCAATAGATAAAATTCCGTAGGCAACAACCTCTCCCTCGGCTTCCCCTACCCAACACGAGTAACCAACTTTGAGACAATTTTTAAAGATTCCCAATGACCAAGGGAAAGGGTACGACTGTTCTTCAATGGTTACGACTGCCTTCAGATCCGATTTTCTCATGGGCCGAAATTGCATGCCTTCTTCCTGCGACACATCCGGGAAGTGTTGGGAATAAAATTGTTTTTGGGAATCGAAAAAAAATATTTTTTTCAGTGCCGCAAACACCTGGTCCATATCAATCTTCTTTGCCGCAGGCAATAATGAAACTGTTATTATATCGGACCGCAGCGACTCATCAATCACGGAGCTATGTTTCCTACAGAGCCACGTCATTTAAAACGTAAAGGATTGATGCCGGTGCAGGTGGTCTGATTCGAAAAACGCCGTTAATACGTCCCTATAGGCTCCACGCCGGCCTCCTTGCCGGCGAGGCTTTCGAATCAGACCACCTGCACCGGCTTGAATAGATGACGGAGCCCTGATATTTTCTAATTGCTTGCCTTTCCGTAGAAAATCATGATTGTACTAGGCATCGAAACTTCCTGTGATGAAACCGGCGTAGCCATTTATGATGCCAAGCAGGGATTGTTGGCCCATCATTTATACAGCCAGGTAGCCATCCACGCCGACTTCGGGGGTATCGTGCCAGAACTGGCATCACGGGACCATATCCGCAAGCTTTTGCCCTTGATTCGTCAGACCCTCCAAGCCGCAAATTTAGCTGCTGGTCAAATTAACGTGGTTGCCTATACTGCAGGGCCAGGTTTGATTGGCGCATTGCTGGTTGGGGCCTCGGTTGCCCGCAGCTTGGCATGGTCATGGCAAATCCCCGCACTGGCCATTCATCACATGGAGGGGCATTTATTGGCGCCAATGATGGAAAATCCTGATCTTGCTCCCCCCTTCCTCGCTTTGCTGGTCTCAGGCGGTCATACACAACTGGTGGAAGTCCAAGCGCTGGGAGTCTATCGGTTGCTGGGGGAGTCCATCGACGATGCCGTGGGCGAAGCCTTTGACAAAGTAGCCAAAATGCTCGGGCTCGGTTATCCCGGCGGCCCGGCGTTGGAACAATTGGCAAAAAAAGGCAATCCTGAGCGTTTTCATTTTCCCCGCCCCATGACCAACCGGCCGGGATTGGATTTCAGTTTTAGCGGGCTTAAAACTTATGTCATGAACACTTTGGCAAAAACCGGTGGCAGTGAACAGGACAAAGCCGATATTGCCCGTGCTTTTCAAGACGCAGTCGCCGATACCCTGGCCATCAAATGCCGCAGAGCCCTGCAGCTCACCAGCTTAAACCGGCTGGTTGTTGCTGGGGGTGTCAGCGCCAATCAGACGATCCGCTTAAAATTAAAGCAAACAGCAAGGAAAGAAGAGGCTGAATTGTTTGTTCCAAGCCCTCAATTTTGTACCGACAATGGCGCCATGATTGCCTATACAGGCTGCCTTAGATCCCTTGCAAACCACAACCGTTCTTCACTGGAAATCAAGGTTCGCGCCCGCTGGCCTCTGGAAGCATTGCCCTCTATCAACCTACCATCCGGGGTTCTTCCCCCCTCAACAAGCGGCGAATATTCTCCCGGTGCCGCCAAAACAGACAGCCAGACATGACAGCAATCAAGCCGGCAGATAAAGGCTGCTGTAATATCAGCATGGCATAAACGGGCGCCAGCAAAGCCGCGGTCAATGCCGATAGGGATGAAATTTTAGAAATTGCGGCCACGGCGATCCACGTACCGATAACAGCCAGGCCAAGCAGCCAATTCATCCCCAACATGACGCCCAGAGCAGTTGCCACGCCCTTTCCCCCTTGAAAGCCAAAAAAAATTGGAAACAGGTGGCCAAGAAAGGCCGCCAAACCAGTAGCGGCAACTATTAGAGAATCTGCTCCCATCAAATTGGCAGCGGCTACCGGCAACAGCCCTTTCAGCATGTCTCCCAACAGCGTCACCATCGCCGCCTTTTTGCCGCCCACCCTAAGCACATTGGTTGCACCCGGGTTATGGGAACCTGTAGTGCGCGGGTCCGGTAAGCCTGAGAGTTTACAAACAATCACCGCGCTCGAAACCGAACCCAAGAAATACCCCAGCGGAATCCATAACCATTCAGCCACCTTGCCTTTCCCCTTTCTTTTGTGTCAACCTATGAACTGATGTTACGCATTGTCATTTCGAGCGTAGCGAGAAATCTTGCAATCTACCCAAAATGGATGCTGATGAGTCAAGATTTCACCCTCCGGTCGAAATGACAGCCAAGGATTGCGTAAGTCTGCGCCTATCTACCCGTGGCTGCGTAACATCAGCTATGAATTAATACAACCATCAAAGCCAGCCATTGCTGGGAAGTGATGGGAAGTTCCTATAAAACAATTAACAATCGAATCAAAGATGGACATTATATTTCTACGCGGCTTACAGATCGACACTATTATTGGCATCTACGAATGGGAACGGGAGATTAAACAAACAGTGATCCTGGATCTGGAGATGGCTACCGACATCCGCCAGGCTGCCGCTACCGACAGTATTGAAAATACATTGGACTATAAAGCCGTTTCCAAACGGATCATTAGTTTTGTAGAAAGCAGCAGTTTTTTTTTGGTGGAAACCTTGGCGGAAAAAACCGCTGAAATCATATTAACGGAATTTTCCGTGCCCTGGCTAAAGCTGACACTAAACAAAAAAGGCGCCATTAGAGGCGCCAGTGATGTGGGAATCATCATTGAGCGCGGTAGCCTGCCCCAATGACTCAGGTCTTCGTCAGCATTGGCAGCAATATCGAGCGGGAAATCCATATTCGCAAAGCGTTAACAGAACTGGAACAGGCTTTTGGTCCGTTAACTGTTTCCAGCATTTACGAAAGCGAAGCCGAAGGGTTTGAGGGCGAACCTTTTTACAACTTGGTAATTAAATTCGAAACCGACCTTGCCATTGAAGAAGTGTTGAAGAAGCTAAAGGAAATTGAAACCAGGCACGGGCGGAGTGTGGGTAGTCATAAATTCGCCCCCCGGACCCTGGATCTGGATTTGATACTTTACGGCGATAAGATCTTAAGGAATGCAAAAACCGGCCGTATGATTGTGCCCAGGGATGATATTCTCCGTTACGCCTTTGTCCTCCAACCATTGGCGGAAATTGCCCCGGATAGGCTCCATCCTATAGAAAAGAAAACCTTCCAGGCGCTGTGGAAATCTTTCGACCCGGCTAAAATCAGACAGAAAAAAATTACTTTGAGAGAGCAATCATAAACTTCTCCCTCCATCTACAACCAGGATTTGGCCTGTAACGTAGTCTCCGTCACAAATAAGATAACGTACCGCTTTGGCGATATCTTCTTCTTTCCCCAGACGTTTCAAGGGGATGGTATTGAGCATCGCGGTCTTTTCTTCTTCTGTGAGTGGACGATCCGGCCATAAAATAGCGCCAGGGGCCACGCCATTCACCCTGACTGCCGGCGCCATCTCCTTGGCCAAAGCATGGGTCATTGCCGCCAATCCGGCTTTGGCAATGCTGTAAACCGGGTAGTCCAATCTCGGGCTGCGGGCGTAAATATCCACCAGATTAACGATACAGCCTTGGGTCTGCTGTAAATGGGGATAAACCGCCTGGGAAAGAAAAAAAGGCGCCTTTAAATTACAATCGAGTAATTCATCCCAGTGGTCTTCACTCACTTCTCCCAATGGTGTGGGATAAAAGGCTGATGCATTATTAATCAGGCCATCCAGACGTCCCCAAAAGGACAACGCATTGTCAACGCAAGCATGGATTTCTGACAAACGACGGAGTTCGGCCTGCAGTAAATGAACAGAATCAGGGCGGATGCGA
Organism: Methylothermaceae bacteria B42; assembly: GCA_001566965.1. Lineage (NCBI taxonomy): Bacteria > Pseudomonadati > Pseudomonadota > Gammaproteobacteria > Methylococcales > Methylothermaceae > Methylothermaceae bacteria B42. The sequence continues at coordinate 7,899 of LSNW01000008.1, forward strand.
TTAAGGTGTTGCTGAAGTAATTCAGCTTCTTGGCGGGAACTGCGATAATGGAGAATCAGGTTAAAACCTTCCCCATGCAGCATTTTGGCTATGGCTGCACCAATTCTCTTGGCAGCGCCTGTCACCAAAAAAACTTTAATTGGCTAAACTCCCATAGAGAATCTTCAATCCGATCAGCAACAATAACCCTGCAAACGCGCGTTTCAAAGTTTCCGCAGGCAATTGATGAGACAATTTAGCGCCGATGGGAGCTGTCATGATACTGGCAAGGGTGATACCCACAAAAGCAGGCAGGTAGACGTAGCCAAAACTTCCCGATGGAAGACCGGTTTGATCCCAGCCCAACCATCCGTAACCCACCGTTCCCGCCAAAGCAATGGGGAGGCCGCAGAAACTGGAAACTGCCACTGCGGTTCGCATGGGATATGAAAATTTGACCAGCAAAGGCACCGTCAACGTACCGCCACCGATACCCAGCATGGATGCCAATGTGCCTATGACCACACCAGAGCCAAATAAGAGTGGAGAGCTGGGCTGGCCTTTCCCTGGATCAGGCCGCCACCGCCATGCCATTTGCATAGCGACGACAATCAAATAGCCTGCAAATAGGATTTTAAGCCAGATACCGGGCATTTTGTCGGCCATCCATGCTCCTACAAACGCACCGATAATAATGGCTGGAACCAGCTGTTTTGCTGAAACCCAATCCAAAGATCCCAAACGATGATGGGCTTGCACTGAAGAAATTGCGGTGGGAATAATTGTCGCCAACGAGGTGGCGACCGCCATAATGGGAACAAACTCAGCAGGAAAATGCTGCCAGGAGAAAAACAGTAACAATATAGGAACCAGGATGATCCCGCCTCCCAGTCCAAACATCCCCGCCAGAAGGCCTGCCAAGCCTCCTAGCAGGATATATAAAGGAAATAGGATCACCTGGATGAATCCCTAAAAATTACCAATTGCCTATATCGGCATTTTCACCTTCGCCGCCTTCAGCATTATCTGCGCCCAAAGAGTAAAGGTCATAATCCATGCCACCGCGTCTTGGAGGGATCTCATAATGGAAGGGAAAGCCCCAGGCATCCACAGGGACTTTTTTCTTGCGAAGGTAAGGTCCCGTCCAATTGGGCAAACCTTCTGGCGCTTGTAGCAGTGCCTGCAATCCTTCCTCTTGGGTGGGATAGCGACCGTTGTCCAAACGGAAGTTATCCAGCGCGGTTGCCAGCATTTCTATTTGAGACTTGGTGGTTTTCACCTGGCCTTGGCCCAAAGCATTCATCAACCTGGGGCCAACCAGTGCGGCCAACATACCCAGGATTGCAAGCACGATGAGTAGCTCAATTAACGTGAATCCACGATTACGTATCATTCCAGAAAATCTCCAACGCAGTGTTAAGTAATGAACTATGACACTTTATTTTAGCGCATGGTTCGGTATTACTGCGTTGCTAATTTTCCTGAACTCACTAAGTATTTGATTCTACCTAGCATCCCTGAGATATTCACAGAAGATTTAAAATTCCGCTGTCCTTTCCCAGCCAAGTCATACTTTAATCGCCGCGCCAATAACTGGGCAGGGTCTAGATTCTCTCCTTCCTGATGGGCCCAACGTTTCACCACAGAGGGCTGGAGCAAATGAACAGGATAGCCTGCCTCCATTAACCCGTAAACCAAGGTGAAATCAGTTTTTTTACGGGCAACAGCAATGCCTTCAATCTGAAAACGGTAAGGTTCTAGTTTTTTCAATAAAGATAGTAAGTCTGCAGGTAGATCGATTTGCTCCTGCACCTGATTGTTTTGATCAAGAAGAGACACGACACAGCGATCTTCTTCTATCAACATACCAGCATAGATAGTCATTCTGATTTTTCTCCGGTTTCCCCGTCAAAGTAAACCAAGCAGAATCAATCTATCAGAATGCAAGTGAACGTAAAGTGAATTTTACCGGAAGTGATGAACGAAGTTGACGATGCCAATGTTCAGGTTACTCCCGTGCCTCCTTGGCGAAAGGAAACGAAAACAAAAGCCCCAATTCATAGAGCAACCACATAGGCAGCGCCAACAGCGTCTGTGAAATCACGTCCGGTGGAGTTAATACCATGCCAATAACAAAAGCCGCTACAATCACGTAGGGACGTTTGCGAGCCAAGGCTTGTCTGGTGGTAATGCCGCTCCAGATCAAAAGAATCGTGGCAATGGGCACTTCAAAAGCGACCCCGAAGGCGAAAAACAATGTCAATATGAAATCCAAATAGCGGCTAATGTCCGTCATGACCGCCACCCCTTGTGGCGCGGCAGCGGTCATGAATCGGAATACCAGCGGTAACACCACAAAATAGGCAAAAGCCGCGCCCAGATAAAATAAGCATGTGCTGGCTATCAGCAAGGGCAACATCAAGCGTTTTTCATGCCGGTAAAGACCAGGCGCGATAAAAGCCCAGATCTGGTATAGCGTAAATGGCATCGTGGCAAAAATGGCCACCACCAATGCCAATTTGAAAGGGGTTAAAAAAGGGGATGCCACATCAATGGCAATCATCGAGCTTTGCTCTGGCAAGTGCTTGAGCAAAGGACCTGCCAAATAGGTATAGATCTCGTTGGCAAACGGCGCCAATCCCAAAAACACCAACAGCACAACCGCTATGATTTTAAGCAGCCGGCTGCGCAACTCGATCAAATGAGCAATGAAGGGTTGTTCCCGGTTGTCGATCTCCGGTTCCTGTTCAGGATTTGCGTTCATCGACCGGCTTGGATGTCTCCCGCAACGAATTGGCAGGGGGAATGACTTGCTTCAATTCTTGCTCCAATTCTTTGAGCTGCTTGAGTGAAGTATCTTCATAGGCCGTTGACTTGATTTCATCTAACGCCAACTCTTGTTCAATCTCCGATTTGACCGTCGCCACCATGGCCCTGGCTTTCCGAACCCATAACATCGTACTACGGACAGCGCCGGGCAGCCTTTCCGGCCCCAATACCAACAAGGAGATCAATCCGACAAGCGTCAACTCCCAAAAACCAATATCAAACATGGCTTATCAAAGGGGCTTGCGTTCAGGTTTTTCTGACTTGAAATCAGCGTCCGTTTCTTTCATTACAGAGGGGGATTCTTCATCTAATTGCTGAGGGGGCTCCGGTTTGGATTGCTCTTCACCCTCACTTAAGGCGTTTTTAAAACTTTTGATGGCACCGCCTAAATCGGAACCCAAATTGCGAAGTTTACGCGTGCCGAACAGTAACAAAACGATAACGAGAACAATTAATAGCTGCCAAATACTTATACCCATGAGACTCTCCTAAAATTATTGACGCGAAGCCTTTTCAGCCAAACCTGACAGACCAAACCGCCTGTTCAATTCACTTAAGACATCTTCCGGCCCCAATCCCTGGTGAGCCAGCAAAACCAGCGTATGAAACCATAAGTCCGCAGTTTCGTATATCAATTGCTCCCTGTCTCCTGACTTACCGGCAATGACAACTTCGGTCGCTTCTTCACCGACTTTTTTTAATATAGTATCGAGCCCCTTGGAATACAGGGACGCCACATAAGAACTTTCAGGCGCAGCATCCTTACGCTGTTCTAGAATTTCCGCCAAGGCCGTCAACACCTTCCCTTTATCATTTGCCATAGATCGCCTCTGGTGTTTTTAGAACAGGTTCCACCTCCATCCATGCCATGCTTTCCAAACGCCGAAAAAAACAATGATGCCTTCCCGTATGACAGGCAATACCGCCTTCCTGTTCCACCAGCAATAAAACCGTGTCGCCATCGCAATCCAAGCGGATTTCTTCTATTTTTTGCCGGTGCCCGGAAGATTCGCCTTTACGCCAGAGGGAACCGCGGGACCTGGACCAATAGACAGCATAACCTTCCTCCGCCGTTTTTTGCAGGGCATCGCGATTCATCCATGCCATCATCAATACCTGACCAGAGCTTTTTTCTTGGGCGATGGCGGGCACCAAGCCATCCGGATTCCATTTCACCTGATCCAGCCAATCACTCACAATCGCACCTCTATGCCCCTGGCTGCCATGTGGCGCTTGGCCTCTTCGATAGAATATTCATCAAAATGAAAAATACTTGCCGCCAGCACTGCGTCTGCCTTGCCTTCCAAAATGCCTTCCACCAAATGATCCAGGCTGCCCACACCCCCAGAAGCAATCACGGGAATTCCTACCCGCTCACTGACTGCCAGTGTCAGTGGAAGATCAAACCCCGCTTTGGTGCCATCACGATCCATACTGGTCAATAGAATTTCCCCAGCGCCCAAATCCTCCATCTTTCCGGCCCATTCTACCGCATCTAGCCCTGTAGGCTTCCTTCCGCCATGGGTAAAAATTTCCCAGTGGTCTTCTACTTGCTTGGCGTCAATCGCCACCACAATACATTGTGAGCCAAAACGATTGGCCGCATCGCGGACAAATTCTGGGTTAAAAACCGCCGCCGTGTTAATGGCCACCTTGTCAGCGCCCGCATTGAGCATCCGGCGAATGTCTTCCAGGGTGCGAATACCCCCCCCGACAGTCAATGGGATAAAAACACAGCCTGCCACCTCTTCCACCACGTGAACCATCGTATCGCGATCCTCGTGGCTGGCGGTAATATCCAGAAAAGTCAGCTCATCCGCCCCTTCCTGGTCATAACGCCGAGCAATCTCAACCGGATCCCCGGCGTCGCGAATGTCCACGAACTTAACACCCTTGACCACTCTGCCCTGGTCCACATCCAGGCACGGAATAATACGTTTCGCCAGTCCCATCTTAATACTGCTGGGCCAATTTCAACGCTTCGGCAAAATCCAAGGTGCCTTCATAAATAGCCCGACCGGTAATGGCGCCCATCACGCCCAGGTCGGCAATTTCTCCCAGGGCCTTGATATCATCCAGATTGGTGATGCCTCCCGAGGCAATCACCGGGATATGGATGGCTTCCGCCAAACGGGCGGTCGCTTCTATATTGACGCCTTCCATCATCCCGTCGCGGCTGATATCGGTGTAGATGATGGCTTCGACCCCTTCTTCCTCGAAACGCTGGGCCATATCAATCACATCATGTCGGGAAAGTTTTGACCAACCATCGATGGCGACCTTGCCATCCTTGGCATCCAAACCAACAATAATATGCCCTGGAAATTCTGTCGCGACATCGCTGACGAAATGGGGCGTGCTCACAGCCTTGGTGCCAATGATGACATATTGCACACCCACATTGAGATATTCTTGAATCGTATCCTCATCGCGAATGCCACCGCCTACTTGAATCTCCACCTCGGGAAATGCTTCGGTAATGGCATTGATAACCGCAGCATTCCTAGGTGTGCCGGCAAAAGCGCCGTCGAGATCCACCAAGTGCAAACGCTTGGCGCCCAAATCTATCCAACGCCGCGCAACAGCCACGGGATCGTCGGAAAAAACCGTGTCATCTTCCATTCGCCCTTGGCGAAGGCGCACACACTTACCCTCTTTCAAATCAATGGCTGGAATTAATAACATACTTCTCTTTCTTAAGGTGACCAACGAAGAAAATTGAACAATAACTTAAGCCCGACTTGCTGGCTTTTTTCCGGATGAAATTGCACGGCAAATAAATTATCCCGTGCTAGGGCGCAGGCAAAAGGATCTGGATAATTGGTGGTAGCGGCAATGTCTTGACTACGGCCTGGCTGGGCATAATAGCTATGGACGAAGTAAAAACGGCTGTCCTGGGGAATATCTTGCCATAAGGGATGGGATCGAAGTTGATGGACTTGGTTCCATCCCATATGGGGGATTTTCAATTGCTCTCCCCTTGCATCTCTCAAGCCAGAGGAAAATCGCACGACGCGTCCAGGCAGAATGCCCAAACAAGCCACCTTGCCCCCTTCTTCGCTTTCCTCCAACAACGCCTGTAGCCCCAAACAGATGCCCAAAAAGGGTTTTTCCTTTGCCACGCGCTCTAAAACGCCAATCAAATCCAATTTCCGCAGCGCCGCCATGCAGTCGCCAATGGCCCCGACACCTGGAAAAACCACCCGATCCGCGGCGTAAATTTCCTGAGAGTTGGCGGACACCGTCACTCGCGCCTGGGCATCCATAGTTTGCAAAGCTTTGGTAATGGAATGAAGGTTGCCCATTCCATAATCGATGACGACAACATGGGTCATACCAAAGTACCTTTGGTGGAGGGAATGGTTTCCGCCATCCGCGAATCAACCGCCACGGCACAACGCAACGCCCGGCCAAAAGCCTTGAACATCGTTTCGGCAATATGATGGGCGTTCCTGCCTCTCAGATTGTCGATATGCAGCGTCACTTGGGCGTGATTGACGAAACCTTGGAAAAATTCCCGGAATAGATCCACGTCAAACGAACCAATCATAGCCCGGGTAAACGCCACCTCGTACACCAACCCAGGGCGCCCGGAAAAATCCACCACGACCCGTGACAGGGCTTCATCAAGGGGTACGTAAGCGTGCCCATAACGGAAGATGCCTTTTTTGCTCCCCACCGCCTCACAAAAAGCCTGGCCCAAGGTAATGCCGATATCCTCCACCGTGTGGTGGGCATCGATATGCAAATCCCCTTGGGCAATCACTTCCAAATCCATCAACCCATGCCGGGCAACTTGGTCCAGCATATGATCCAAAAACGGGAGGCCCGTATCAAAAGAAGACTCTCCCGTGCCGTCCAAATTGACGCGGACTTGAATCCTGGTTTCCAGCGTATTTCTCTCTACAGATGCTTGTCGCGGTTGAGGCATAAAACTTAGCTCATAAAAAACAATAGTCCTAATGATATCTCGAAGCTGCAGCGCTTAAAAATATTCCGCCCCCCTTGGGAACCTCTGATCAATTCATCTCTGAATTGCCAGAGGATAATAAACAAAAGGCACGATTTTTGTCTTTCTCACAAAATCAGTCAATTGTTTCAATCAATTATGCCGGCATATCCTTGTGCCGCGGAAAGCTCTGAATCAATCAGAGCTTTCCCAGGGTGGAATGTACGATATTACCGACTGTAATTTCAATATCCCCCGGCTTTTCTTTTATTTTTGCCCTGCCATACTAACCCCCGTCGCCTGGACCTGAGACAGGGGAACTCAAACTTTCAGGAAAATCAGACGACGTCAAAGCCAACCAAGCAGGCATTTTGCCCCCGAAGTTATCTTCGGGGGTTTTCTTTTTCAGCTGGCTGCCCGCATGGCCCGCTTACGTTCATGTTCCTTCAAGAGCTTTTTGCGGATTCGGATCGCCTGGGGCGTCACTTCGACCAATTCGTCTTCATCAATAAATTCCAGCGCCTGTTCCAGGCTGAACTTGACCGGCGGCGTCAACAGCAAATTTTCATCACTGCCCGCGGCGCGGATATTGGTTAGTTGTTTTGCCTTGGTGGGATTGACCACCAAATCGTTGCTGCGGGAATGGATACCCACCACCATGCCCTCATAAACCTCATCGCCGTGGCTAACGAACATGCGTCCCCGCTCTTGCAAATTGAACAGGGCAAATGCCAGCGCCTTGCCATTGATATTGGAAATCATGACGCCGTTGATGCGGCGGCCAATATCCCCCGGCTTGATGGGCCCGTAACGCTCGAAAACGTGGTAAAACAGTCCTGTCCCCGAGGTCGCCGACAAAAATTCGGTCTGAAAGCCGATCAACCCCCGGGCGGGAATCAAATATTCCAGACGCACCCGGCCCTGGCCGTCCACCTCCATGCCTTCCAGCTCCCCTTTACGGTTGCCCAGGTTTTCCATGATCGAACCTTGATGTTCCTCGTCCACTTCAATGGTAACTCGCTCGTAGGGTTCGTACAGCTTGCCATCGATTTCCTTGAGAATCACTTCGGGCCGGGAAACTGACATTTCATACCCTTCCCTGCGCATGGTTTCAATGAGGATGGATAAATGCAATGCGCCGCGCCCGGACACTCTGAACTTGTCCGGATCTTCGGTATCTTCCACCCGCAATGCGACGTTGTGCTGCAGTTCTTTTTGCAGCCGTTCCCGAAGGTGCCTTGAAGTGAGAAATTTGCCTTCCCGTCCAGCAAAGGGTGACGTATTCACCTGAAAGGTCATGCTCACGGTCGGTTCATCGACAATCAAAGGCGGCAAAACTTCAACCTGGCTGGGATCACAAACGGTATCGGAGATATTTAAAGGCTCCAGACCACAGAAGGCAACGATATCACCCGCCTGAGCTTTATCCACTTCTATTCGTTCCAGCCCCTTGAAACCAAAAACCTTGGCGATTTTCCCGGTGCGGGTTTGACCTTCCCGGTCAATTACTGTCACTGGCATGTTGCGCTGAATCTCCCCCCGTTGAATCCGGCCAATGCCGATAATTCCCACATAACTGTTGTAATCGAGGGTGCTCACCTGCAATTGCAAAGGGCCCTCCTGTTCAACTGGTGGCGGCGGCACATGTTCGATAATTGTCTCGAATAGCGGGGTCATATCGCCCTGGTTTACATCTGCTTCCAACCCGGCATATCCCTGTAAAGCGGATGCATACACCACGGCAAAATCCAGTTGTTCATCTGTAGCGCCCAAGCGGTCGAAAAGGTCGAAGGTTTGATCCAGCACCCAATCGGGCCGCGCTCCTGGGCGGTCAATTTTATTAATCACCACGATGGGCTTAAGACCGCGGGACAGGGCTTTTTGGGTGACAAAACGGGTTTGGGGCATGGGGCCTTCCACCGCGTCCACCAACAATAAAACCGAGTCAACCATAGACAACACTCGTTCCACTTCGCCGCCAAAATCGGCGTGCCCTGGCGTATCCACAATATTGATCCGCCACTCACGCCATTCAATCGCCGTGTTTTTGGACAAAATGGTAATGCCCCGCTCCCGCTCGAGATCGTTGGAGTCCATGACCCGCTCTGTGACTTTCTCGTGGGCGGCGAAAGTGCCTGATTGTTGCAACAATTTGTCCACCAAAGTGGTTTTACCGTGGTCGACATGAGCGATAATAGCGATATTGCGGATTTTCTGGGTCACGAATTTATATTCTCCGTTGTTGTTTTACTAGTAATTGCCCGGGACCCCCTGGGCGGTCTGTTCCGGAAGACGCCGTGAATACTTTCTTGCTGCGCAATCCTGCTGTGCAAGAAAGTCCTGCCCAAACCTCCCTGTTCGGGCGCTCGCCCGGCTACGAAAGTCCACCGGACTTTCGGTCCGGCTCGCCCCTGTAGGCTTGGCTTTGGCATCCCTGCCAAAAACATTTCCTCCCCAGACCACCCATGGAGCCTTCTTCCGGTGTGGGCAAGTAATTAATGGGTAGGTCAGTACATTTCTTCGTGTCGGCTAGTGCTTTAACGGGGTTAATTTTGCTCCCATGGCAACCCATGGAACCGCCAGCCACCCAAGGTGCCTCGGTGTTTATTTTCGTCCAGCGGGCCTTCAAAACCCTCTTCGATATTAACCACCGTCTGATACCCTATCTCGGCCAAAACCTTGCCCGCCTCCAGAGAGCGGTGACCGCTTCGGCACAAAAGAAACACCGGCGTACTCAGATCTGGCACATGCTCTTTGACTTGATCGACAAAATGCAGATTAGGCTGCATGGGCAGGCCATCCTTCCAGGGCACCAAAATGGCGCCGATGGGACGGCCGACAAACAAATGCTCGCAAGTAGTACGCACGTCAATAATGACGCCATCGGGATGGCTTTGCAGAAACTCCCAAACTTGTGGCGGCTTCATATTTTGTACAGTCGTTTCACTCATTCTTGTCACTCCTTACAATGGCTTTTGGCCTACCAGGTAGGCTTCGTTTCTGAATCCTTGAGAAAGGTCACCCAAGCGTCCTTCTTCCCGGTACACCCTGAGGATCACATCGGGAAAAAGGCGCAATAACTCATTTTTTCCTAGCAAATATTCGGGATTGCTCGGCCCAATCTCGGATACCTTTTCCTGGGTAAATGTCTGATAAAACAATAATCCGCCGGGTTTTATCGCTTCGAAAATCAACGGGCACAGAAAGCGCTGCAAAAATCGGCTCACAATAATGACATCAAACTTTGCCTTCGGCCAATCAAAATTTTCAACATCTACGACTTGCGCATCTAAATTTAGGAACCCTTGTTCCTGGCTTTTCTTCCGCAATTTTTTAACTGCCACTGGGGAAATATCCCACGCCTTGACCTCTAACCCCTTTTTAGCCAAGTAAAGCGCGTTGCCACCCAATCCACACGCAAGATCCAGCACCAAACCTACGGACGGCAACAAATGCGCATTATCTATTAGGACTTGGGATGGCAGTGGGAATTCAGTGCGGGCGGAATAAATACGGTCCCATTTTTCTGATATGGAGGCTGTCACTAAAAAAACAATGTTTGATTCAGCTCCGCCAATAGGCGGGCGCCAGTAATACCAATAAAGTAAAAATCTCCAACCGGCCCAGTAGCATGGCGAAACAGGCCAGCCATTTCACCGAATCCGGCATGGTCATAAAACCAGCAGTCACGTTTCCAAGACCCGGACCCAGATTATTCAAACAAGCAGCCACGGCTGAAAACGCGGTAATCTGATCCAGTCCGACTGCCATCATCAATAGCATGATAATAGCAAAGGAAACCACATAAAGCGCAAAAAACCCCCAAACCGCCTCCACCACCCGGGTTGGAACCGGCACCCGACTGACTTTAACCGGAATCTCCGCCTGGGGATGAATCAGGCGCAAAATTTCCCGCACTCCTTGCTTGTACAGCAATATCACCCGGATCACCTTGAGTCCACCAGCCGTTGATCCCGCACAACCCCCAATGAAAGCGCTGAAAAGCAATAGCACTTGCACAAATACCGGCCACCGGCTGTAATCGGTGCTGGTAAATCCCGAAGTCGTCATGAAAGACACACTTTGAAAAGCCCCCGCGCGAATATTCTCAGCCAGGGACTCGTTGGTTTGCCAAATCAGATAACCGCATACCAGCACTGTTGTCACCAGTAGCAATGAGAAATAAACCTTGACCTCGCTGTCTTCCAAATAGATCTTCGTCCCCAAATTGCGAAGCACATCGAAATGCAAGGCAAAATTAATCCCGGCAAACATCATAAAAAGGATGGCCAATGCCTCAATCAAAGGGCTTTGAAAGTAGCCAATACTGGCATCATGAGTGGAAAAACCGCCAATCGCAATGGTGGAATAAGCGTGGCCAATGGCATCGAAAGGCGTCATCCCCGCCCCCCAATAACCGAGAGCACAAAGAATCGTCAATCCCAAATACACAGCCCACAGCGCCTTGGCGGTTTCGGCAATGCGCGGCGTCAGTTTGTTATCCTTCATGGGGCCCGGGGTTTCGGCACGGTATAACTGCATTCCCCCGACGTGCAACAAGGGCAACACGGCTACCGCCAGAACCACGATACCCATGCCCCCGAGCCATTGGAGCTGCTGACGGTAATACAAGATGGAAGGCGGCAGTTGATCCAGTCCGGAAATTACCGTAGCGCCGGTAGTAGTCAAACCGGACAAGGATTCAAACACGGCATTGGTGAATGACATGTGCGGCTTTTCGGAAAGCGCGAACGGGACAGCGCCCGTCAGTCCCAACACCAGCCAAAGCAGCACCACCACCAAAAAACCATCACGTACCCGAAGCTCCTTGCGGGCATGGCGAAAAGGCCACCAGAGAAAAACGCCGGCAAAAAGAATAATGACAAATCCGAGTAAAAAAGGACGGGCGGCCCCGTCCGCATAGAATAATGAAACCGCCAAAGGTGGTATCATTGTGAGGCTAAAAAACATCGCCAAGGCACCGATGATTCTAAGAACCACCCGCACCTGAACCACGACAGTCAACTCATGCAGCCTCAGCGGGAACGAATTGAAAAAGCTTTTCCACGGCGGATATCAAGTTCTTTTCCAGCAGAAACATGATGAGATGATCTTCTTCATGAAGCTGGGTATCATGATGTACTTGAATCACTTCGTTTCCCCGCACCAATACGCCCGGCACCACGCCAGCCGGCAGATTTAATTGCTCAATCCGGCGCCCCGCGACTCTGGAACGTCCAGGGCAGCCGTGAACCACGGCTTCAATGGCCTCCGCGGCACCCCGGCGCAATGAATGGACCTGTACCACGTCACCCCGGCGCACATGGCGAAGCAAACTGCCAATGGTGGCCTGCTGGGGAGAGATCACTAGATCCACCAGATTGCTCTCCACCAAATCCACATAGGCCGGTTTGTTAATCAAGCTGATTACCCGCCCCGCGCCCATTTTTTTCGCCAGCATGGAAGACAGAATATTGGCTTCATCGTCGTCGGTGATAGCGCAGAAAACGTCCATATTTTCAATATTCTCATTGAGCAGCAGTTCCCGGTCGGATGCGTCCCCCACCAGAACCACGGTATTTTCAAGATCATTCGCAATTTTACGGGCGCGAACAGGATTTTTTTCGATCACCTTTACTTGATAGCGATGCTCCAGCGCCTTGGCCACGCGTTTTCCAATATGGCCGCCGCCAGCAAACATCAAACGCTTGTAATTCTTGTCCTTACCCCTAAGTTCGGTCATGACCGCTCTGATTTCATCCTTGGGCGCCATGAAGTAAACTTCATCGCCAGGCTCAATAATCAAATCCCCGGTGGGGATGATTGGCTTGCCGCCCCGAAATATGGCCGTGATACGAGCATGAACCTTGGGCATATGCTGATGCAACTCACGAATCCGATGTTTCACCAGCGGCCCCCCTTCCATGGCCTCCACCGAAACCAAACGCACCCGGCCACTGGCAAAATCCAGGACCTGAGAAGCGCCAGGATAGCTCAACAACCCGCTGATAAAATCACTGATAATCTGCTCGGGGCTGATTACTACATCCACCGCCACTTTGCAGGAACCAAACAATTGAGGATAGCGGGTATATTCGATGGCCCGAATACGAGCGATCTTTTTCGGTACCTTGAACAAGGTGTAGGCAATCTGGCAAGCCAGCATATTGGTTTCATCGTCGCTGGTCACAGCTATAATCAAATCCGCACTGGCCGCCCCTGCCTTTTCCAAAACCTGGGGGTGGGCGGCATTGCCGGCCACTGTGGCAATATCAAACCGGTCTTGCAGGTCTCTTAGTATTTCGGGTTTGGTGTCAATAACAACAACATCGTAAGCCTCTTGGGATAGGTTGCTTACGACGCTGGTGCCAACTCTACCAGCGCCCAAGACAAGTATTTTCATGGAATTTAATTATCGTTTTTCCTTAAATTTGATGCCTAATGAATGAAGCTTGCGGTATAAATGGGTGCGTTCCATACCAATTGCCTGGGATAATCTGGCAACGCTTCCGCCATGCTTATCCAAATGATACTCCAAATAGGCTTTTTCGAAACGCTCACGGGCTTCTTTCAGTGGCAAATCATAAAATTCCGGCGCTTCCGCGGTATCCCGAGTGACGATTTCTCCCAAGGCGGTTTTGACTTCATCCAATTCCACCTCTTCGCCACTTCCCAGAATAAGCAATCGATGCACCAGGTTTTTAAGCTCGCGGATATTACCCGGCCAGGCGTAGTTACGCAAGAAATTCTGAACCGCCACCGGGAAACGCCGAAAAGTCAGTTTCTCCTGGGTGACAAAGTGGTCCACATAATAATTCAATAGTTCCGGCACATCTTCGCTATGTTGACGCAGGGGCGGCACCACAAGGGTCACTTCGTTTAAGAGGTAATAAAGATCCTTGCGGAAGTGTCCGGCACTGACCTCCTCTTCCAACGCCCTTCTGGTGGAAGCCAGCACCCGCACATCCACATTGACCTGTTCGCTCCCCCCAACCCTGAGAAAAGATTGCGACTCCAACGCACTGACCAGACGCAGCTGGGTTTCTTCATCCATATCCCCCACTTCCTCGAGAAACAACGTACCGCCATGGGCTTGTTCCAACAAACCGCAGTGAACCTTGCCGCCTTCATCCTTGCCAAAGAATTCCACCGCCGAATATTCCGGCGCAATCGTGCCCACACCCACGGAAATAAAAGGCCGGTCCCGGCGGGAGCTATTTTTATGAAGATAACGGGCAAAGGTTTCCTTGCCGGTGCCGGGCTCGCCCACAAACAATACCCGGGTATCATGAGGGGCAAGACGGCGCACCTGATCGCGCAACCTTTCCATGGCAGCGCTCTTCCCGATGGGTTCAATCAAAGGCATGGGTTCGCTATGGGGCGGCGCTTTCTGAAAACGGCTGGATTCCAGTGCCCGTTCCACGGTAGAAATCAGCTTGGCCATGGACAGAGGCTTTTCCAGGTAATCGTAAGCGCCCAAGCGGGTGGCTTCCACCGCTGTCTCGACAGTGCCGTGCCCTGACATCATAATCACGGGACAAGGCGTTGTTCCGCCTTCCACCCATTCTTTCAACAGGCTTACCCCGTCCACGTCCGGCATCCAGATGTCCAACAGCACTAAATCCGGAGTCCGTTGTTGCCAGAACTGGCGGGCCTGCTCGGCATTTTCCGCAGTTTCCACCTGGAAACCTTCGTCTTCGAGAATTTCCCGTACCAGTTGGCAAATATCCGGTTCATCATCGACCACTAGGATCGTTGCCTCATTCACACCCATTGTCTCCTTTGATTTTCAGCATCAGTTTGCTCCTGACTCGCTTTAGCCGCCGGTAAACGGATCACAAATCTCGCACCGCCCTTATAGCTGCGATCCAACCGAATCGACCCTCCATGTTCTTCGACAATTTTCTTGACTATCGCCAATCCCAATCCCGTTCCTTTGGATTTTGTGGTGACATAAGGATCGAAAATATGATCTATCTGCTCCGCCTCCACCCCGGGGCCGTTGTCTTCTAGCACCAGTTCCACCCCGTAAAAATCCTTTTCCTCTACCGGCCTGCCGGCGATTCGCATGGTAAGGGGCGGATTTCCGGCCTCCAGTGCATTTTTAATGAGATTATGCAACACCTGACGCAATCGCAAGGGATCGGCGATGAGTTCCGGCAAGTCGGGAGACAGGTCCATTTGGAAGCGAATCCCGGACTGGGGTGGATACAATGCCAGCACTTCATCAATTAGTATAGCCAAATCAAGGGGCTGCGGCTGCAGTTTAGGCGGCCTGGCGTATTCGGAAAAAGCGTTTACCATGGCCTTTAGCGCTTCAACTTGTTGGACGATGGTACGGGTGGAACGTTCCAGCACCACGCCGCTTTGGCCATCGACCTCACTTTCCAACTTATGCTGCAGGCGTTCAGCAGCCAGCTGAATAGGCGTCAGCGGGTTTTTTATCTCGTGGGCCAAACGCCGCGCCATTTCGCTCCAGGCGGCATTTTTTTGCGCTTGCACCAAGGCGGTAATGTCATCCACCACCAGAACCGCGCCACTGCGGCGGCCATCGGCACCAAGCAGCGGACTGCCGCGGCACAGCAACACCTTCACGCCATTGGGGCCGGACAGCACCACTTCTTCCTGCCACTCGTTTTCATATTCCGATAACTTTTCCTTAATCAGATTTACCAGATCAACCAATTCAGGATTTTCCTCGGCCAAAGCTCGAAGTGGCTTCCCTTTGACCTGGTCAAAATCGACTTTCAGGATTTCTTCCGCTGCTTGATTGGCGGTTTTAAGGCGGAGCATTTCATTTAAAGTCAATACGCCAGAAGATAAGTGTCCCAAAACCGTTTCCAGGTAGGTCCGCTGATCCTCAACTTGACGCCGGGAACGTTCCGCCTCATCCCGGGCCCGGGCCAGGTAGGCTGTCATAGTATTAAATGAACTTACCAAAAAGCCCATATCGTCTCTTTGCAGGATTGGCAAGCGCTTGTCCAAATTCCCCTGGGCCACTGCCCGCGTACCCTGAACCAGCATTTTCACCGGTGCCACAATCCGCCGGATACTTAAAAACGCCGCCCACATGGCTGCCAACATACTGACCAATAAAATTAAAGACAGGGTCAAAGAAAAACTGAACTTCAGTGATTGGCGCAGATAAACCATTTTCTGATAATGGGCGTAAGCCCCTTCCACTGTCTGAGCCAATTGGTTTATTCGGGGAGGCAAGGGGTACAAAGCCTGTAAAAAAAATGGATTTTCGTGCTTGACTGGCACAATGACCCTGACCTGCAGCGTAGGTTTGGATTTCTCATCGACATAAGGTCCTGGCGCGGGATCCAAGCCGACATAACCATTTCCCTTCTTTGCCTGAGCCAGCAAACTAGAAGGTGGCAAACTGGGAATGATTAACTCAGTACTGGCATTGCTGGTGGCAATAATCCGGCCTTGCTTGCTTAACAGGGTCAATTCAGAAGCGCCGCCGCGCTCGCGCAGACGGTGGAGTTCGATGGCCAATACGCCTTCGGGAATGCCCTCCAGGGTCTCGGCCATGTCACGGGTTTTCTGGAAAAGAATACGCGTTCTTTGATCTAAAGCCGCCTTGCCCAGTTCCAGAGAACTTTCCATGGCCCGGTCGATTTGTACGTCAAACCAACTGTCGATACTGCGGTGGAGGAATTGCAGAGAGTAATAAAACACGATGGAAGCCGGCGCCATGGCAAGAAACACGAACAGCAATACCATCCTAAGCGCCAATCGGGAACCGGCCGCTCGTTTTCGAAATTGCTTGATCAGCCAAAAAATATTGGCCCCAACCAACCCCAAGAGCAAAATACTGCCCAAAATATTGGTCAAGAGCAGCCAGGAATACATCTCTCCAAGCTTGGAAACGGCTTGGGTCGCTGAACTCATCAGGTGCAAAGGCACCAGGATGATGGCGAACAAAATGAGCACCGACAGGCTCAGAGGTGGTTTCAGTCGAAAAGCGGCCATTGATATTCTGAGGATTCCAGACGCCATTGAGGCGATAAATAGGCCAAGGGCCTAAGCGCCCAAGGCAGTTTCTCGATAGCCAGCTTAACGCCTAAGCTGGCATACACTTCATCTTTTGGGGTCAATTTCCTTCGGGGCGCTTTGAGCGGCACTTCCTGCAAAACCCCCAATGCATCCAAAGCAGCTTCCAAGGTGCCGAAACTACGCTGAATACGATGGCCTTCATCCACCACTTGATAAGATTGCGCCAGGGGATAATATTGCAGCCTGAAATGCAAGCGCTTTTGCCATAACACCTCATCCCAAAACCAGTGCCGGGGTTGTAGAATGCGAGCCGTGACCGCCACTGTCAACGGTATGCCGTGGCGGAGAGCTTCCACAGCGACGGGGCTGAACCGGTAATCGATGCTGGCGCTCAAGGCCAATGCATCGCTTTGCTGGGTTAAGCGGGCTTGCAGCACTTTAAAGCCGAAGTCAGCCGGGATGGCTGAAGACAACCAAGTAAAAAGAACAATCACGATTACCCGGCGGAAGAACATTTCTTTAATCGCGCATAAAAAAATCCGTCCATATTATTTTCCCCGGGAAGAATTTGCCTGCCAGGACCTGCTTGCCGTCCCCAGCTTGCATGAATCGTTGCAATTTGTGCATCTGGATGATTTGCCAGAAATTTAGCTACTTGCCTTTCATTTTCTTCTTTAAAAATTGAGCACGTGGCATACAGCAACACGCCTTCCGGCGCCAGCAATGGCCAGACGGCTTCGAGAATTTCCCGCTGCAGCTGAACCAAAGCGGCAATATCGCTTTCCCGCCGTAACAGTTTGATATCCGGATGCCGCCGGATAACACCTGTCCCGGAACAAGGCGCATCCAATAAAATTCTGTCAAATTGATTCCCATCCCACCAATCATTTATTTGGCGGGCATCGGCCGCTTTCAGAACAACTGGCAAAGGTTTTTCCCAGCGGTCGAAGTGCTCTTGTACTCGCTGCAAACGCGCCCCATCAATATCAAGAGCCACCATCGTTTTCACATCGGGGCAAATTTCCAATAGATGCATGGTTTTTCCACCTGGCGCCGCACAAACATCCAGAACACGCTGCTGCGGCGCCAGTTGCATCAAAGGCCCGGCCAACTGCGCGGCAGCGTCTTGAACCGACACCCAACCCAAGGAGAAGCCTGGCAATCGCTGGACCGGTACCGGCTTTTCCAGTATCAGAGCTGAATCCACATCCGCAACCGGGGTAGAAATCAAGCCATGTTGTTTCAATTTTTCCTGGTAATTATCCCGGCTCGTGACCGCCAAGTTCACTCGAAGGGTCATCGGCGCTTGCTGATTATTTGCCTTAAGAACAGCAACATCATCTTCCGGCCAGGATTCGCTGATTTTATGCCGCAACCACTGCGGATGGCTCACCGATGCAACCGGATCTGCGTCCGCTTCTGCTTCCAGCACTTCACGGCGTCGCAAATAATTTCTCAGCACCGCATTCAAGAGTGCTCTAGCCCATTGCTTGCGGCCAACGGCTGAAACGGTTTCCGACACGGCCGCATGGGGCTTTACCCCCATACTCCTAAGCTGATACAGGCCTAGCAAAGCCAACATTTTTATTTCTTTATCCTTGATGGGTTTATGGAGTAGCCGGGATAGAATGAAATCCAGGCGGTGATACCATCTCACTACCCCGTAACAGGCCGCCTGAACAAATGGCCTTTGCTCGGCGGGCAATGTTTCCAAGATGGACAAAGCGTGAGTCAAGGACTGCCCTTCCACAATTACACGGGTCAAAATCTGGGCGGTGGCGCAGCGAGTTTGTGCCATCAATAATCCTTGGCTGGTTTAACGGCTACGGCTTCGTTAGAGTTATAAGGTTTTTTATAAAAAATTTGCTTATGAACCTCGCCCCAGCACATCAATATTACGCTGCCAAATCTTTATGGGCGTTTAGGAAATAAAAACGCATGCCGCATAATACCATTCAAGGGATCACAACAGCCGCGGGTGCGGTGCTTTTCATTTCAGGCCTACTTATTTCCTTGCTTTCCATCATAGATCCAGCAGCCATCCTATTCTTTATTTTCCCTCTGCCTTTAGCCTTACTTCTGCTGGTGCGTGGTCAATTCCGGTGGTTGGTACTCTATCTAATATTTTTTGTATTTTCACTGGGTAATGGTTACTGGATTTCCAAAAACCACCAAAACAAAATGATAGAAACCACTAAACCGTTTGATCATGAGCGTTTTGTAAAATGCAGCAACCAGCTATTCGAAAAGGTTTCGAAGCATCAAAAACAGTTGACAGGTCAACAAATGGCAGCATTCCATCATTGCCTGCAAATTCACAACTAAACCAATCAATCGATCTAAGTCCAGCTAACAACCTTGATGCCCTCGCCTCGAAGGATAAGGAACAAATGCCACCTCAGGAATTGATTTATTTAAATCGCGCGCCGCTGCAATCATGGGCACTGAGAAAAGCCTCCGCCGATATCCGCTTGCCGCCGGGCAGCTGGACCTCCAACAAACGCAAGACGCCTTCCCCTGTTGCCACCTGCAACTGTTTTTTGGCCCGAATGACGGTACCGGGTTCTGCCGGGGACTCCTGATCCAAGACTTCGGCACACCAGATTCTCAACCGCTTGTCTTGCCAATAGGTAAATGCCACCGGCCAAGGATTAAAGGCTCTAACACATCTTGCTAGTTGCTGCGCGGGCAAAGACCAATCCAGATGCGCCTCTTCCTTTCGAATCTTGTCCGCATAAGTCACTTGCGACTCGTCCTGGGGGCGGGGGGTAATTGATTCGGTTTCCAGCAAGGGGAGCACTTCCCTGACCGCCTGCGCGCCCAGTTCGGCAAGTTTTTCATGTAAATCTCCAGCCGTATCCTCAGAGGTAATGGGAATGGATTTTTTTATCAACATCGGGCCAGCATCCAACTCCGGAACCACTTGCATAATGGTGATCCCGGTTTCCATGTCGCCCGCCAGGATCGCCCGCTGAATTGGCGCCGCTCCGCGCCATCTCGGCAGTAGCGAAGCATGGACATTAATGGCGCCTAAAGTAGGCGCATCGAGGATTTCAGAAGGGAGAATCAAACCATAAGCGGCCACTACCAGTAAATCTGGAGAAAATCGAATAAACTGTTCAATGGCCTCTTCGTTGCGCAAAGTCTTAGGCTGTATGACAGGCAAGTGATGCGCCAGCGCCAGTTTTTTTACCGGGCTGGGATGCAATTTTTGTCCCCGCCCTGCAGGCCGGTCCGGTTGGGTATAAACGGCAATCACTTGATGCCCGGAAGCCAGCAAAGCTTCCAGGCTGGGGACGGCAAATTCCGGCGTCCCGGCAAAAATAATCCGCATACTTAAATCACAGCCTTGGCTGGACCTTTGTCTTTACTTAGACGTTGGCTTTTCAGTAATTTTTTCTTGATCCGCTGACGTTTGAGGGGTGATAAATAATCCACAAACAACTTGCCATCCAGGTGGTCGATTTCGTGTTGAATACAAACCGCCAATAAACCGCCGGCTTCCATTTCCAAAGGCTCACCTTGCTGGTCGAGGGCTTTGATTTTTACTTTTTCCGCCCGCTGGACTTTTTCAAAGATGCCCGGCACCGACAGGCACCCTTCTTCGCTCTCCTCCTTTCCTTCTTTTTCCAAGATTTCAGGATTAATAAGACACAGGGGCCGGTCCTTGTCCTCTGACACATCAATCACTATGATGCGCTTTGGGACGTTAACCTGGGTTGCCGCCAACCCTACGCCAGGCGCTTCATACATAGTTTCGAACATATCATCCACCAATTGCTGGATGGCGCGATCTACTTTCGCAACCGGCAACGCCTTTTTGCGTAATCTTTCATCGGGAAATTCGAGAATCTCCAACAAGGCCATCGTCTTCTCCTGACATCGAACTGGAACTGGCATTTTAGCTGAATTGCACTAGACTTTGAACGACAGAAGCCTAAGCTTTACTGGTTTTAATGGTTTCATGCCTATTAAGAATTTGCCGGCTTGAGATTTCCTGGCTGTGTAAAACTCATAGGCAAGATTTGTTTGTAAGACTGGCAAAACCATTGAAAGTTTTGCCTAAAACCCATAGGCAGCCGAGGCGGACAATCTCTTGGGAGGAATAAAAGACATGCGCCGTATCCACTCGATTCTTTTTGTCATCTTAATGCTTAGCAGGCCCCTTTGGGCGGAAGAAATTCCCCTCGCGGATAATCCTCCGCAACGATATACCGTCGTTAAGGGGGACACGCTCTGGGATATCGCAGCCCGTTTCCTCAGAAACCCCTGGCAATGGCCCGAAATATGGCACGCCAACCCGCACATCAAAGACCCGCACTGGATTTATCCCGGGGATGTGATTGTTCTGAAATGGGTGGAAGGCCAACCCCAGTTAACTTTGCAACGGGGCGGGGCGGAAAATCTCCGGGGCGGTACTGAGAAACTGCAACCACAAATCCGCGAAACCCCCATTGAACAAGCCATTCCGACCATTCCCTATGAGGCTATCCGCCAGTTCCTTACTTCACCCCGGGTGGTTACCAAGGAAGAAATCAAAAACGCTCCCTACATTGTCAGCTTGCAAGACAACCGGATCGTTGGGGGCACTGGCGATACTATCTATGTGCGAGGAATTGAAGACAGCGAAAACACCCAGGGATTTACCGTCTTCCGCCGAGGTAAAGCACTACGGGAACATAAAACCAAAGACATTCTCGGCTATGAAGCCATCTATGTCGCCGACACGCAACTGGAAAAAGGTGGGGATCCTGCCACCTTGAAGGTAACCCGCAGCAACCGGGAGATTCTGGTGGGTGACAAGCTTTTGCCCATCCAGGAAGAACAATTGGCCCTCAACTACCAGCCCCGCCCGCCAAGCACAAAGATTAAGGGACGTATCATTAACGTTTTGGACGGTGTCTCGCAAATTGGCCAATACAATATAGTCGTCATCGATCGTGGCAGCCAGGACGGACTTGAAAAAGGCCATGTTTTGGCCATCCTCCGCAAAGGCGAAAAAATCCGGGATAGCGTGGACAAAAGAGCTGCCGAAATGGTAAAACTCCCGGATGAAAAAGCCGGCCTGCTGCTTATTTTCCGCCCCTTTGAAAAAGTCAGCTACGGCATTGTGATGAAAGCCACGCGTGCAATCCATATCAACGATATTGTCAAAAATCCAGAGCTTTAACCCCCAAATCAATACGCCCCAAGGAAGGGGCATAGTAATGCCTTTCGGTTTCAGAATCGTGGTCACTCACTCAGGGAATCGCTTTGAACAGGGCCCAAGACACCGATAACCTCAAATACTGGCTGGCGCTGGTTCAAACTCCCGGTATTGGCCCCCGGGTACTGCAAAAATTGCAGCACCACTTCCCGTCCCCGGAAGCGATTCTGCACGAAAAACCTAATATGCTGCGCGCCTTGGGATTAAAAGAAACCACCATTAGCGCTCTAGGCGATCCCCGCTGGGACAAGGTGGAAAGCGCCCTCCACTGGCATCAAAGTCACTCCGACCACCATATCCTGACCCTGGATGACCCTGACTACCCACCGCTCCTCAAGCAAATTTCCTCGCCGCCCCCGTTACTGTTCGTCCACGGCAAAGTTGAATCGTTGCCCCGGCCTCAACTGGCCATTGTCGGCAGCCGTAACCCGACACCTGGCGGAAAGCAGCTTGCCCATGAGTTTGCCCATGCGCTCTCTCAACTCGGTTTAACCATTACCAGTGGTCTCGCCACAGGGATTGACGGTGCCGCCCATGAAGGGACACTCGCCGCAGACGGGATTACCATCGGGGTTGCAGCCACTGGTCCTGACCGGATTTACCCCGCCCGGCATAAAAAAATTGCCGAGAAGATTGTCACTCAGGGCGCAATCGTGTCAGAATTCCCGCCGGGAACACCGGTTAAAGCCCAGAACTTCCCAAGGCGCAACCGGATAATCTCCGGTTTATCTTTAGGAACATTGGTGGTGGAGGCGGCAATCAAGAGTGGCTCCTTGATTACAGCGAAATATGCGTTGGAGCAAAACCGTGCCGTCCTGGCTATTCCTGGTAGTATCCACAATCCGCTGGCGCGGGGATGTAATGGTTTAATACGGGAGGGGGCCATACTAGTAGAAACAGTAGAAGATGTCTTACAAGAATTGAACCTGATCTCTCCAACAGCATCAGACAAATACTTATTGGAGACAACACAAACCGCTATTGAACTCACTGAAGATTATCGGGACTTATTAAATAAAATTGATTACGCACCGACCTCGGTGGACCGTTTGGTAGAAATCACTGGCATGCGGGCAGAAAATGTGGCATCAATGATTTTAGTATTGGAACTGCAGGGATACGTGGCCGCCACTGCCGGAGGTTGCTATCAACGAATTCGTTAAACGATCCCAGGGCCTGGAAGCGAGGCGTTATGAAAGAAAACGTATTTGAAGTATTGCTTTATTTATTCGAAAACTATATGGACGAAGATCCCGACCTGATGCCGGATCCTGATTCAATCAGGATGGAACTGTTGGCCGCCGGGTTCCCCGACCAGGATATTGACAAAGCCTTTAGCTGGCTGGAATCCTTGACCCAAGGCCAGGCAATCCAAACCACGATTCCCACCTTCCGGGTCTACGCCCCCGAGGAAATCGCCAAATTAGACAAAGAATGCCGCGGTTTACTCATATTCCTGGAACAAAGCGGTATCCTCACCTCGTCTAATAGAGAGCTGGTCATTGACCGAGCAATGGCGTTGAGCGCCGAGGAACTGACCCTGGATAATCTGAAATGGATTGTCCTTATGGTGCTTTTTAGCCAGCCAGACCAGGAAGCAGCATTTTCCCGCATGGAAGACCTGGTATACGACAACTCACCGGTTGCCTTACATTAATTTTTTGTTTTTTATTTCATGTCACAGAATTTAGTCATTGTCGAATCGCCCGCCAAGGCGAAAACCATTGCCAAATACCTGGGGCCGGGCTTTAAAGTCTTGGCCTCCTATGGACACGTGCGCGATCTGGTTCCAAAGGAAGGCGCGGTCGATCCCGACCATGATTTCGCCATGAAATATGAGTTGATTGACAAAAACCGCAAGCACGTACAGGCCATCAAACAGGAGGCAAAAAAAGCCGATGCCTTGTACCTGGCCACTGACCCGGACCGGGAAGGTGAGGCAATTTCCTGGCATATCCTGGAAATCCTCAAGGAAAACAAACTTCTGAAAGACAAACCCGCCCGCCGGATTGTCTTCCACGAAATTACCAAGCGCGCCATCCAGGAAGCACTGGAAAAGGCCGGTGATATTTCCATGGAACTGGTCAACGCCCAGCAAGCGCGCCGGGCATTGGATTACCTGGTTGGTTTCAACCTGTCTCCCCTATTGTGGAAGAAAATCCGCCGCGGCCTTTCCGCGGGCCGGGTTCAAAGCCCTGCCCTGCGCATGATTGTCGAGCGGGAAATCGAAATCGAAAATTTCGAGCCCCGGGAATACTGGACCATTGACGCTGCTTGCAAGGCGGAAGATCAAGGCTTCGGCGCCAAACTGGTGCAATTTCAGGGCGAAAAAATCAAACAATTCACCGTCACCGACGAGGAAAAAGCCACCGCCATCCGCCAGACTCTGCTGGACCTGGCCCAAGGTCGCCTCAAGGTGATCAAGGTCGAGAAAAGGCAGCGCAAACGCAACCCGGCACCTCCTTTCATTACTTCCACCTTGCAACAGGAAGCCTCGCGCAAACTGGGCTTCACCACCCGCCGCACCATGTCGGTGGCCCAACAACTCTATGAAGGCATTGATATTGGCGGTGAAACCGTTGGTTTGATCACCTATATGCGTACCGACTCCACCCAGTTGGCGCAAGAGGCAGTCATGGAGATTTTTGACCTGATCGCCGAACGCTACGGCAAGGATTTCCTGCCCGCCAAGCCCCGGGTCTTCAAGTCAAAATCCAAAAATGCCCAGGAAGCCCACGAAGCGATTCGCCCCACTTCGGTCAAGCGGCTGCCGGAACAAGTCAAGCCGTTTTTGACCCCGGAACAATTCAAACTCTATGAGTTGATCTGGAAACGCACCGTCGCCTGCCAGATGATCCACGCGACGCTCAATACCGTCGCCATCGACCTTGCCTGCGGCAACGAAGAAAATATTTTCCGGGCCACCGGATCGACCATCGCCCACCCTGGGTTCATGAGCGTCTACCAGGAAGGCAAAGACGATGGTGGTGAGCAAGATGACAAGGATAAAATCCTGCCACCTCTCAAGGAAGGCCAACAAGTCGCCCTGGAAGATATCATCACAGCCCAACACTTTACCGAGCCGCCTCCCCGTTACACGGAAGCCAGCTTGGTAAAAGCACTGGAGCAGCACGGCATCGGCCGTCCTTCCACTTATGCCAGCATTATCTCCACCCTGCAACAGCGCGATTACGTGGTGCTGGAAAACAAGCGCTTCAAACCCACCGATGTAGGAAGGATTGTCAACAAATTCCTAACCGAGCACTTCACCCGCTACGTGGACTATAACTTCACGGCGGATCTGGAAGACCAGCTGGATGCGGTTGCCCGCGGCGAAAAAAAATGGGTAGGACTGCTGAAGGAATTTTGGAATCCTTTCAAAAATTTAGTGGTGGACAAAGAATCCAGCGTGCAACGGAAGGATGTTACCCAACAGCCCATTGACGAAAAGTGCCCGGAATGCGGCGGGCAATTGGCAATTCGTTTGGGACGAAACGGCCGTTTCATCGGCTGCGGCAACTTCCCGGAGTGCAAATACACCCGTAACCTGGATGGCAGCACCAACGAAACCCAAGAACCTGAGTCCCTGGACCGGAAATGCCCCGATTGCGGCGGCGACCTGCAAATCAAAACCGGCCGCTATGGCAAATTTATCGGTTGCAGCAATTATCCCAAGTGCAAGCATATCGAATCCCTGGAAAAGCCGGAAGATACCGGCGTCGAGTGCCCCCAATGCAAAAAGGGGACGATACTCAAGCGCAAATCCAGAAATGGCAAGATTTTCTACTCCTGCTCAACTTATCCCAAGTGCAAATATGCCATCTGGAATCCGCCGGTCGCCGAACCCTGCCCGGTTTGCAACTGGCCCATTCTGACCATCAAAACCACCAAACGGCGGGGGACGGAAAAGGTCTGCCCCCAGAAAAGCTGTAATTACGCAACACCCTATGAGGGAGAAGATCCGACCACAATCACCCCTGCTGCAGCGCAAGCTTCCTGATTCGTTGCTCGTTTAAAAACCGTGTCACTCACCCCTGGGAAACTCCGCCGGGCCGCAAGCCATCTCCGGCATGGTGGCATCGCCGCCTATCCTACTGAAGCCATTTATGGGTTGGGTTGTGATCCCTGGAATCCCGATGCTGTCTATTCTCTGCTGGAATTAAAGCAACGCCCGGTCACCAAGGGATTGATTTTGATTGCTTCAACCTTTGAACAACTGTTGCCATTCATTATTCTGCCGCCACAACCTGTGCTCGAACGCATACTCGCTAGTTGGCCTGGCCCGGTTACCTGGGTGCTGCCGGTTTCGCCATCCGTTCCCCTTTGGCTTCGGGGCGAACACCAAACCATTGCCGCCAGGGTGACTGCTCACCCAATCGCTTCCGCCCTGTGCAATGCATTTGATGGCGCGCTTGTCTCTACCAGCGCCAATCCGGCGGGCCGAAGGCCGGCGCGCACTTCAATTCACGTCAGGCGTTATTTCAGGCATGCAAACGAATTGTTCATTATCCATGGCCGGGTGGGAAAACTCGCGCGCCCCACGCCCATCTACGACGCTCTTAGTGGCAGATGTCTACGCCAGTAACATTAACCCGGATATTCCACCAGCCGGATTCGGCCTTTTTTGTAAGCAACTGATTATTTAACATAAACTTCTTAGTTTTGATGATTTCTACCAAATCCAATTTGGACTCAGCCCGAATCCTATCCCGGCCCTGGCTTGTCCAGGCACGCCTGGGCTTGGGCTTCCTTCAAGCCATAGCCACGGCTATGCCTTTCAGTCCAGCCCGGCGCCCAGACGCACCTGTCCTGCGCCATCATCCGGGATGCTGGTGAAATATCCGGGTTAAATCAACCGGAAAATCCCGATAGATTAATTGAAATTCCCCCCGGGTACACAAAGCGCCTTTGAAGCCGTCATCAATGATTAATTCACAAACCGACCAATCTGCTGGCTTGCCACACGAGGACGGCACAGAAACAATTTTGGGTACGCCTTCCCGCAAACTAAAAACGCATTGCTGAACCCCCAGCCCTAAGCCCCTGCCATCGGCTTTGACAAATGCTTCTTTTAAAGTCCAAAAGCGGAAAAATGCTGTTTTCCTTTCTGGTGCGGGCAAATTCGTCCATGCTTCAAATTCATGCTGAGAGAAGCAGCGCTTTGCCATTCCAGCCAGGGTTTTTATCGGCCGGATAGATTCAACGTCAACCCCCAACGGCCGGTCGTAGCCAATCGCAATGACCATTTGCTCTTGGCTATGGGAAACATTGAAAACCAATCCTTCATTCTCGGCGCGGCCGGCTAATCGTGGTTTTCCCCATTGTCCACGGACAAACTGTAAATCTTTTGGATGCTGTCCCACATAGGTTGCCAGCACACTGCGTAATATCCCCATGGAAGCAATATAGCGCTTTTGGTGTACTGGCTGAATCAGCCTAGAGGCTTTTTCTAGCTCTTCATCCGCTAGCAGCGGTCGCAAGAAGGATAGTGCTGTATCATCCACCTCCAATTGGGCACGGATTACGTGGATAGCATCATTCAACACTGTAGTACTAATTTCTCACTTCCCGTCTTTTAAATTGACTGCTTCAAAAACGCGGGAATAATCTTCAAACTGATGATCTGTGGCTGATTTTTGATAAAGCTTCGCCACTGCTTCCAACGCTGTGCTATCAAGCTCGTTGGCGGACTGGAGAAATAAACGAATGTCTTTAAGCAAATGCTCAGTAGGAAAATTTGGGTTGGTATAATCATGGGACTGCATGCGAGGCAGCTTTTTGTCGAAAGTCGGCGCGTAAAGCGCACTTTTACGAAGTACCTTCATAAAATCATCCGCCGCAATGTCATGAGTCTCAACAAAAGCGAGGCTTGTCGCGAAAGCAACCGTTAACGAAGCAATCAATTGATTCAAAGCCAATTTGAGTGCGGCAGCCTGACCTATCTCTCCCACATAATGAAGTTCGCTACCAAGAATCTCCAAAACCGGACGCATTTTATTAAAAACTTCCCGTTTGCCGGCAATCATAATGATTAAGTTCCCTGATTTTGCTTCCGGAATACTGCCAAGTAGTGGCGCTTCCAGATAGTCGCCTCCTTTCTCTCGAATCATTTGGGCCAAACTCCGGCTTTCTTCAGGCGCGATGGTCGCCATCTGAATGAGTGTTTTACCCGTAAAATCAAGCTCCGATAAAACTGCCTTGGTGGCCGGGAAATCGCTTAACATAGTCACCAGGATATTGGCATCGGCCAATGCTTCCTTGGGGCCAGAAGACAATCTTGCGCCCTTCCTCTCCAGAGGTTGGGCTTTTGCCAAGGTTCGATTCCAAACTCGAACTTGATATTGATGTTCTAATAGCCGGACCGCCATTGGGGCGCCCATTAATCCAGTACCTAGCCATGCAATGGCTAATGGTGATTTTGTCATATTCATTTCCGGTTAATGATTAAAATTCAGAAATATATTTACTCTTAAATCAGTATATTAGAAGCATCAAAAGGGCAGTATGACCATTACTTGGCCGATGCTTGGCAATTGACATTCCAAGGCCAACTGTAATAGAGTTTACCGAGCGCATCCGTGCGCAGAGAAAAATATAACCTTAAATCAATTCAATGGGAGCACACAACATGGCAAAACCATTAATTCAATTGGCGCTGGATTCTTTGGATTTCGGAACCACTCTAAGGCTGGCCAGCTTGGCTGCCCCGTATGTCGATATCCTGGAAATCGGGACTCCTTGCATCAAGCACAATGGCGTTCCTCTCGTCAAGGCTATGCGCGCCCTTTTCCCGGACAAAAAATTGTTCGTCGACTTGAAAACCATGGACGCTGGCGAATACGAAGCCACGCCTTTCTATGATGCTGGCGGTGATATTTGCACCGTTCTGGGTGTTTCTGACTTGTCCACCATCAAAGGCGTGGTCACCGCTGCCAACAACCACGGCAAACAAGCTCAGGTTGACCTGATCAACGTTCCTAACAAAGCTGAGCGTGCTCGCGAAGCCGCTGAACTTGGCGCCCATATCATCGGCATCCACACGGGTATCGACCAACAATTGCAGGGCGCGACACCTTTTGCTGACTTGAACGAGATTGTTGGCTTGGGCCTGAATGTTCAGGTTTCAGTTGCTGGCGGCATCAAGCCTGAAACTGTCCAACAAGTTGTTCAAGCTGGCGCTGACATCATTGTTGTTGGTGGCGCAATCACTGGTTCCGATGATCCTGCAGCAGCTGCTCGCAAGATCCGTGAATTGGTTGATGCAGCTTAAATTAATTAATCTAATTTTGGATCGTTTCTAACTATGACTACCCAATGGAAACCCATCCTCAATAAAATTGGGGAGATCCTGGAAGCAACCGATCCCAGCGCAGAAGCTCAGCTGACCGAACTGATGGACAGTTCCCCCCAGATTTTTGTCGGGGGAGCGGGCCGTTCCCGGTTGGTTGGTAGCTTCTTTGTCATGCGCCTGATGCATGCTGGCTATAAGGCCTTTTTGCTGGGAGAGATTGTTACTCCTTCTATCGGCAAGGATGATTTGCTGATTGTGATTTCAGGCTCAGGCAATACACCCTCCATGGTGGCCGCTGCCCAGCGGGCCAAGAAGGAGGGCGCCAAAGTAGCGCTGATTACCGCCCAGAAAGATTCCAATGTCGGTGATGTCGCCGATCATATCTTTCAAATGGGTAATCCTGAAATCTTCAGCAAAAAAGAGCCTGGCATGCCGATGGGAACTATGTTTGAGCTATCCACGCTCATCCTTCTAGAAGGAACCATCGCCCATATCATTTATGAAAAGGGCATTCCTGAAGAAGAAATGCGTTCCCGGCACGCCAATCTGGAATAAGTTTGGTTCTTATTCACGGATGAATATAATTTTGGAGAGAACGCCACCACTTAGGTGGCGTTTTTTTATTGAAGAATCTTCCAGACCTGAATTCAAGCCTTTACCACAGGCAATTCATTCCATCGGGTAGTGAAAGCAGGTGACAATTGCTGGGGTCGGTAGCGATACCGGCGATAATCAACAGATGCGCCAAGAAAAAGCCCATTAGGAAAACGCCGATTAACCCGATCCATTATTTCCATTAACGACGCTCCCGCATATTTTTGAGATATTTCTTCATTAAACAACGCCAACTGGGCATTACCCTCTGCTTCCGATACAAGCCCCCCCAGCAAGATACCGCATTGTTGATAGCGGTACCCAGGCCGGTACATTTTTTCTAACAACTCTCCAGCACACTTCAAAATCCAGCGGGAATCCTGGCTTGGTGTTCTCAGCGCAGCAGCAAGCACGGGCTGATAACATGGCTTTTTAGGGTCAAATGCATCACTGCGCAAAAATACGGTCACCACATGGGCCAATGACCGCTGCTGGCGCAATTTTTCCGCTGCCCGGCAACAAAATTCTGACAAGGCCGAATGTAGCTGGGAAAGTTCGGTCAGCTTAGGACGGAAACTCCGGGAACAACGAATTTCTTTTCGTGGTGGTACTACAGTCTCCACCTGTAAGCAACTTTTTCCTTGCAGCTCCAAAGCGGTTTGAGTCACCACAATGCTATACCTGGATTGCAATAACCCACTATCGGCACACCGCAAGTCCCATGCTGTTTTGATGCCTATTTGTGATAATTTTGCCGCCAGCCTCCGGCCAATACCCCATACCCCACCCACTGGCATTTGCAGAAGCACTTCTTTTTGACACCGAGGGTTCATCAAATCCACCACTCCCTCTGGCGATATTTTCTTGGCCCACTCGTTTGCCACCTTCGCCAAGGTTTTGGTCGGCCCAATGCCAACACTCACAGGCAATCCCACCCATCGCCACAGCGTTTGTTTCAAATGCACTCCGAGTCGCGCCTTGTTTTGAGGTAAGCCGGACCAATCCAAAAAAGCTTCATCGATGGAATAAATTTCCAAATGTGGCGTAAAACCCTCCAGAACCGACATGATTCGGGCAGACAAATCCGCGTATAAAGGAAAATTGGAGGAAAAGACCTCGGCATTGTGACGGCGCAGCAACGCCGCCACCTCATGATAAGGCGCTCCCATGGGAACACCCAAGGCCTTGACTTCATTACTTCTGGCAATGACGCAACCATCGTTATTGCTGAGTACAACCACCGGTCGCCGCCACAAATCGGGACGAAACAAGCGCTCACAACTTACATAAAAATTATTGCAATCAACCAGCGCAAAACAAGGTTCAGTCGAGGGCATGGACAACATTAGTGACTACCCCCCAAATCACGAAGTCCACCTCTTCTTCTACTTCAATATCGGGATAATCTGGATTTTCCGAAGCCAGAATCACCCGCTGATTCTCGATAGACTTTAACCGCTTGACCGCCAACTCGCCATTCAAGGCACAAATAACAATCCGCCCAGGCATGGGCTCCAAAGAACGGTCCACCACCAAAATATCATTAGGATAAATACCCGCCCCAATCATCGACTCCCCTTCTACCCGCACAAAGAAAGTCGCCGCTGGCCGCTTAATTAAAAGCTCATTGAGATCCAACGCCCTCTCCACCGCATCATCTGCCGGAGAAGGAAAACCCGCCGCTACCTTGCTGGAAAATAAAGGAAGCTGCAAAAAAGAAGGGTCAAGATCCGCGATCCCAATCAGTCGGCAGCGGGAATTATCCCAAAAAGACACAATTTGCCGCATCCGCTACCTCACCTGCATAAATCAAGTCAACTTAACAATATTACCCAACGCATTACAGATCAAATCTACAATCAGGATCAAGAATAAAAACTTTCTGACACCCAGACACATAAAGTTAAAGGGGGAAACTCTACTCCCTAAGTGCAACCTTCAGCACATGCTCTATGCACTTGAAGTGCTTTTTTCTACATATGCTAAAATATTCCCATAAAAGCTTGAAACCTAAGATTACACTTTTCAATTTAATTTGTAATACAACTTATAAAAAAATTACCGCCATCTAATAAGTTATAGTACTTTTATTTAAATTTAAATAAATATTCCATATGGCGAACCAATTCACAATCTGATAAAACGATAACTGTTTAAATTAGCATCTCATTATTGTTTTAGTTATTTGCCACACAGCAAAATATAAAGCACATAAATTTAAATATTTTAAAAGGCTTTGCAATTATGACTTCATTTTTTGGTTGTTTCCATGAACCTGGTTACTCTATCGATAAAACATCCCCTTTCGTTAAATCTTTTTCTCCATCAAGCCAATTCCTAAGTTTCCCTACCTTAACTTTAATCAGCGATCCAAGCTCTGCTGTTGCCACTGTTGAATCTGTTACTGCGGTTATATATGGCCATCCACGCTGGCGAGACTCTTCATCGCAAAAGAGAGGTAATCTTTATAGCATCGCCTACTCTATAGCAGATAAGTTTCGTGCTCTTGGATCTGAAATACCACACTATCTGACCGGCAGTTTTTCCTTAGCTGTATTTGATCAAGAAACACAAACAGGCTTAATAGCCATCGATAGAATGGGGATCCAATCACTATCATATGCTTGTTTTGATGGTGGTATAGTCTTTGGCCGCCCAGGTCAAATCATACAACTCCCTCAAATCTCTCCAGAAATCAATCCCCAGGCTCTCTTTGCATACTTCTATTTTCATATGATTCCCGCCCCTCTATCTATATATAAGCAAATAAATAAATTGCTTCCTGGGCAATTTCTCTCTTTTACCCAAGGAAAAAAGGAATTGAATTTCTATTGGCGCCCTATATTTAAAAATTCAGCACTGTCCAAATCTGAGCTAACCCAACGATTACGAACAACACTGCTAAACTCTGTCAATGCCAATGCTACAGAACCTGATACTACAGGAACATTCCTCAGCGGAGGGCTTGACAGCAGTACCATAACCGGATTGTTTAAGCAGTTGCACCCAAAACAGGCCACAGCTTTTTCTATTGGGTTCAACGCCAAAGGTTATGATGAAATGGAGTATGCCCGTGCCTGTGCTCACCATTTTAACGTTCCCTTAGTCGAGTATTATGTTACGCCTGGCGATGTGGTAGAGGCTATTCCAAAAATTGCTTCCAGCTATGATGAACCCTTCGGAAATGCATCTGCTGTTCCCACTTATTATTGCGCACGCCTTGCCAAAGACCACGGTAAGACATGCCTGCTGGCTGGAGACGGTGGAGATGAATTATTTGCCGGAAATGCTCGTTATACAAAACAAAAACTATTCCAACTCTATCACCATATTCCCTTAGGACTACGATCCATACTTTTAGAACCACTTGTAGAATCGCTAGCTAATTTGAAAATTCCTGGCACAAATAAATTATATAGCTACATTGAACAAGCAAAAATTCCAATGCCAGAACGTATGGAAACATATAATTTTCTTCGTCGCACACCACTATCACAAATATTTGAACCTGATTTTCTAACTTCCATAAATCATGGATGGCCTATCGAACATTTACAAGAAGTTTATAACCGCCCTAAAAAAGCTTCAATGCTAAAACAAATGCTATGGCTAGATTGGAAGATCACTTTAGCAGATAATGATCTTCGTAAAGTCAATCAGATGTGCAGTTTAGCAGGTATTGATGTTACATATCCAATGCTTGATGATTCTGTAGTCGAGCTGGCTTCAAGTATTCCAGACCAATTTCTCATGCGTGGTTTTGAATTACGTTCTTTTTACCGAAAAGCATTTGCAGATTTTCTTTCCCCAGTAACTCTCCGGAAATCCAAACATGGTTTTGGCCTTCCTTTTGGTATGTGGTTAAACACTAACTCTGAATTACAAGAAATGGCATACGCTAGCCTCGAACACTCATCATTAAACGGCGTCATCCAGAAACAATATATTAAGAATTTGAAAAAATCCCATCAGAGCGAACATGCTACTTATTATGGGGTAATGATATGGATTTTAATGATGTGGACCCAGTGGTGTGATACTAGGTTCGAATATTCTATGTCCGAGGTTTGACAACAAAAGATCGAACAGGCGCCGACGATGTGCTATCTATTACTGTGGATGCGTTTTCTTCCAAGGTATCCTTTGTTATCATCTTAACTAAGACTATTAATATCACTAAATTGTAATACAGGTCAAAATAAGCTAATCCCAAAAACGCTCCAGAGACAGCATATCCCAACAAGCTAACCTGCAGCATCGCTGCTAAATCATAGGCCCATTTCAGATTATCTGCTTTTTTGGAATATTTCATAACCCAAACACAGCTTCGCCAAGCGCAAATACCAATTGATAAAAAAATAGCTAACCCAATAAATCCATGCTCGCCAAGCACCTCGAAATAAATGCTATGGGCATCATGGATGTCTGACGGATTGGGGGCATAGAGCGCAAATGAAGCCGGCTGAAAACAATTAAAGCCTCCACCCAAAAGTCTCTCTGAAGCCAAATTAAATGCCATCATCCATGCATTGATTCTCCCCATAGCCGACCGATCATCTTCATATGACTTTATCGTCGATATTCTTTCATGCCAGCTTTCTGGCATATAGAAATAGATTATTGGCAGTGCCAATAAGATAAAAATTAAAAACGTCCATTTATGTCTGCTATTTTTTATTAGAAAAAGAGAGATTGCTGTCACGCCTAAAAAAGCTCCTCGAGACTGAGTGCCAAGCACAGCTATAAAACATAGCAGCATTCCAACAATGATTATCCGTTGCAACCAGACATTATCAGTATTAATCTGGCAATAACGCAAAAAAGGGATAATCATAATTAATGCCAACCCAATCTCATTATTCCCCCCAATAAAAGTTCCTCGTGGGCCATAGACAGCATACCCTCCCCCTGTCGCCAATGTGAATAATCCACCTTTAAATCCATAAAATCCTAATGAAAGCGCAATTACCCATATCCAAATCTGGAGATTACGACGGTTTTGTATAATTATCATACTAACAAAACTCATTAGGAAAATTTTCCCAACTTTACTCCATTCCGGCCAAGCCAGTTCTGGATATAACGAAAAAATAGTTGTAATAGTTGCCCAAATAAAAAATAGAAAAATCAATATTATTTCTCTTGTCCACAAGATTCTCTTTGAACCCTTGCTTACTAGCAAGCTAGATATTGTAGTCAATGCAACTATTTGAGCCAATGGAAAAGTGTGAGCGAACTCCCAAGATAGTTTATGTGGATTCATATACCCCAACCATGACCAGACCCAAACCCCAACCTCTGGTCTTTTCAAGATAAAAGGTATACAAATAAAAACAATGGATACAACCAATATATCACGAATGGGCATTGCTAAGTACGTCTATTGCTTCCAGCTCTAGCTATTGATTTATTAGATACCGCATAAACGTATATCAATAATAACTTTTCTTTGACTGTATCCCAAGAATGCTCTTTGGCCTTAATAAGTCCATTTTTACACAGGGCATCTCGTAAATTCGAATCATTTAGAATTTTTATAGCAGAGTTCGCCATGGCTTTATTATCATTTATGGGTACTAGTAATGCTGTTTTATTATGTTCTACCAAGTAAGGAATACCTCCCGCATCAGTACTCACAACCGGTACTCCCACTGCTAAAGCTTCAAGTAAAGAATTAGGCGCATTATCAACTTCACTTGGATTTAACACAATCTCAGCTTTGCGATAAAGATCAACCATCTGCTCAGGTGTAAGCCGTCCAGTAAAAACAACCTTATTGGCTATTCCTAATTTTACTGCAAGTTTTTTTAATTCATGCTCCTGAGGACCTGATCCAGCTATCCAAAGTTTGGCGTTTGGGTAAGATTCAAGTATCCTCTCAAAAGCCCTGAGTGCACAAGGAATTCCGTAGATAGGCTCCAGGTTTCGGCAAACTATCAGGTTAGGACCATTTTTAGATTTTTCGTTTTGTGATTTAATTCCAAACTTCGTTAAATCCACTGGATTGGGAACCACATCGACTAGCACACCGAAACGCGCAAAAACTTCCCGTAGATAACCGGATGGAACAATGATTTTATGACATCGATTTAGAGTCGGTTTTACGTAGCGAAAAGAGCGGGAAAAAAAGGACTCTGCTTCTCCACCACGATAATTCAAAACAATTGCACAACCACGCAGTGAAGCAATCCACACGGCGGGGGCAGCAAACAAGTGCCATGACCACCCCGAATTTGCCATAATGTGAAACAATTTTTTGCGTCCAGCCGTTAGCCAAAGCGCCCATAAATAAGGTAATAACCGAAATCCAGCCCGTATAACTGGTATTTTTCCAATCCATCTTGGCCAGTACTCACGATTCCATTGTATTATTTCAACCTCAATTCCTTCTGCTGACAGTTTTTCTGCAAGCTGGAGAGTTTGGTTCGCCATTCCTCCAAAGGGCGGCGGCAAGGGTCCTACCAAAGCTAGTTGATGTATAGGAGATTCATCCCTATTGTTCATCCCAATAACTGTTCATAAATCAAAGTATATTTTTGCACACTTGTTTCCCAATTACGCTGATTGACGACGAAATTACGTGCGCGTGTAATCATCTCTGGCCATAAATCACGACTCGAAATTATTGATAATACTTCCTCCGCCAAAGCCTTGGGACTCCCAGCTTGGAATAACCGCCCGGTTTCTTCATGATTTATTAACTCTCTATGGCCGCCGACATCCGATGCTAATACAAGCTTACCTTGAGCCATGGCTTCCAAGGGTTTTAGAGGTGTTACCAATTCTGTTAAACGCATAGACAGGCGAGGATATACAAAAATATCCACCAAATCGTAATACTTTTGTACTTGATCGTGCGGAACTCGCCCCGTAAATATCACATGATCCGATAATTTCATCCGCTCGCTTTGCCTATGCAGTGCTTGCTCTTGAGGTCCACCACCTACTAGTAACAATCGCACCTCAGGATGATGGGGAAGAATAAGTGATAAAGCCTCCAATAATAATGGCAACCCCTCATAAGCGTAAAATGAACCGATAAACCCTAAAACCACTCTGCTTTCCAAACCAAGACTGCGTTTTAGCTCAGCATCGGGCCCGCGATTCATGCTGAAGCGTTTAATATCCACTGCATTAGGGATAACGGTTATTTTATTTTGAGGTAACCCACGTCCAATGATGTCCTGCTTGAGTCCTTCACAAATGGTTGTCACTGCCGCAGCGTTTTTAAATACATGGGTTTCTAAAGCCCTTGTCAGGCGGTAACGCAAGCTGCCTTCAGTGGTTGTGCCATGATCAACCGCGGCATCTTCCCAAAAGGCGCGGCATTCATAAACCACCGGTAGCCGATGGCGGCGCCCTGCCCTGATAGCTGCCAAGCCATTCAATGCGGGGGAATGGGCATGGAGAATGTCTGGATGCACTTCGGAAATCACTTCGTCCAGGCGTTTTTCCAGACTCCTGGAAACCACCCACTGATTCACTACCGGAAGCTTGCCGCTAAAAGACCGTAAAGGCGGGGTCCGGAAAAACTCAAAACCCTCAACAACTTCCCTCAACGCTCCGTCACAGCGATGCTTCGGGGAAGTAAGATGAAAAGTCTCCCATCCCAACGCCCGCTGATGTTCCAAGATCGCACGGGTGCGGAAAGTGTAGCCGCTATGCAGAGGTATGGAATGGTCCAAAATATGGAGTATACGCATCAATGCCGCCTGAGAAAAGAATCAAACATCAATAGTGACCAAATGGGTGCACTGTAGTCCCGCAGGCCTTTCTGGTGCTGATCCGCCAGGGTATGAAGAAAGTTGTGGTCAAACCATCCAGAATCCAACATGGCAGGTCCCAACAATGACTCGCGCACTTTCTCGCGCAAGGGACCGCGGAACCAGGTAGCCAAAGGCACGGCAAATCCCATTTTTGGGCGATAGAGAACACTTTCCGGAAGATAGGGCTCAAGCGATTTCTTGAAGATATACTTGCCTTCCCTGCCTCTTAACTTGAATTCAGGCGGCAAGGTTGCCATCCACTCTACCATGTGATGATCCAAAATAGGCACTCGAACTTCGAGAGAGTGGGCCATGCTGGCCCTGTCTACTTTCGTCAGAATATCTCCTGGCAGATAGGTCTTAAGATCCAGATATTGCACCTTTGAAAGGGGATGGTCGGGTGCCTTTTGACCGTGGCGGCGCAATACTTCTACCGCGTGATAGCCTTGCAATTCCCGTTTAAATTTGTCGCTGTACAAACGTCCCCGCAGACTGTCCCCCATCACGGAAACGCTGTGAAAATACCCTTCCACAGAGTCTCTCCCGAGGGACTCAAAAGTACTTTTGGCGCGCAATACCTTGGGAGCCCAATCCAATTTGGGATAGATTTTACCTAGTGTGCCGAATAGAGGACGACGAATCGCTGAAGGAATCATGTTCCGCATTTTTTCTTCGTAAAACTGCCAACGGTAGCGGCGATAACCCGCCAGGTTTTCATCACCACCATCACCTGAAAGTGCAACGGTTACTTCTTCCCTGGCCAACTCGCATACTCGGTAAGTGGGCAAGGCGGAACTGTCGGCATACGGTTCGTCATACAAGCCCGCAAGCTTATCCACCAAGGAAAAATCATTCGGGTCGACTTCCTTAATCCGGTGTTTAGCCTGGTAACGCTGAGCCACTTCCCGGGCGAAATCCACTTCATTAAACGCAGGGTCGCCAAAAGAAATAGAGCAGGCATTGACCGGCTCGTCCATGACCTGAGCCATCATGGCAACCACCGCGCTGGAATCCACGCCACCTGAAAGAAATGCGCCTAAAGGCACTTCGGAAATCAGACGCACATCAACGGCTTCCCGCAATTGCTCAATCAGGGTTTGCCGGGCCTCTCCTTCATCAATGGTATTGTTCGGTTTAAATTCAACATCCCAATAGACTTCCGGTTGAATTTTGTTACCTTTACGAATGAACAGTCGTTCTCCAGGCGCCAGTTTATAGACTGCTTTGTAAATTGTGCGTGGATCCGGGATATATCCGTAGGCGAAATATTCTTCCAAGGCTTTTGGATCAATTTCCCTGGCTAACTCTGGGTGACGCTGGAGCGCTTTTAGCTCCGATGCAAAGGCAAACCAGCCATTTTTCAATCGAGTGTAGTACAAAGGTTTGATGCCAAGACGATCCCGTGCCAGAAACAAGGTTTCATCCGCTTCATCCCAGATGGCAAAAGCGAACATTCCGCGGAATCGTTCGACACACTTCGGACCCCACGCTTTCCAAGCATAGACAATCACTTCTGTATCACAATGGGTGCGGAAAGCATATCCCAGTTGCTGTAATTCGGCACGTAAATCCATGAAATTGTAGATTTCGCCGTTGTAAGTCACAACCACCTTGCCATCATCGCTGGCCAAGGGCTGGGCACCGCTAGCCAAATCGATAATAGCCAACCGCCGATGGCCCAATCCAACGCCGGGGCGAATTTCCAGCCCACTGCCATCGGGACCACGATGGTACTGCACTTCATTCATTTCATGGAGTAATTGCCGGTTGACTTCCCGTTTTCCTTCAAGATCTATTAAGCCAACGATACCGCACATTAGTGAATTTTCCCTTGCAACAAATCATCGTATACCGCTGCGTAACGGTTAACCATCAAGGTCAAGCTAAACATGGATTGAATCCGGGCCAAAGCCGCGTTGCCATGCTTAGAACGCAAATCCGAATTTCCAACATAATTTTCCAGTGCATCGCCCATTGCCTTTATATCCGATGCTGGCACCAAGGTGCCGGAAATGCCATCTTTTATCAATTCCAGATTTCCCCCTACCTTGGTCGCCACAATAGGCAAACCTGTTGCCATCGCTTCCAGAATGGTATTGGAATTCCCTTCAGCTTGGGAGGGTAAAACAAAGACATTCAATCCGCGCATCACCTGGGCGATATCATGACGTTCTCCAGGCAACCAGGCCAGATCCGATAATCCCGCTGTCCCTAATAAGTGTAGGCATTTTTCCCGCAAAGGTCCGTCACCGACACAGATGAGGCGAAGCGTCCGTTTCAGGGCCGGTTGTCTTTCAAGTAAATGAATGAACGCGGAAACCAACGTGGTTTGATCTTTGACACCATGCATTCGCCCAACAGTGCCAATCACAATTTGCTCAGGATCCGTAAATGGACATCCCGGAATCATCTCTCTACCGGCTCTTGGTGGATAAAAAATCTCGGTGTCCACGCCGTTACATATCCGGGTGATTTTTTGGTCAGGAATCCCTACGGTGTCATGCAGATAATTTTCCAACTGTTGGGACAGGGGAATATATTGATGGACAAGTGGGCGAAAAGCGCGCCTTAGCCACTGGTATTTCCGGTTGGTTCCATCAGGATCAAAGATATCCCAGCCATGTTCCCCATGAATCCGGATCGGAACCCCAGCTAACCAAGCCGGCAATTGACACTCTAGCGTTGCCAAATTACGGGTGTGAACGATCGCCGGTCGCAATGCCCGCAGCAATTTGTAGAGGCGGGGATAAAGGCCGAAATCTTGGCCTGCCTGCTTATGCATTTCATAGACCCGCACATCAGGCCGGTGAATTCTATTTTTAAAGGCCGTCGCCTCGGTCAGGCTGATAATCGCATGGCGGTATTTTTCTTGGGGCAAATGATTGATTAGGTTGACCAATCCATTTTCGAGACCGCCAATACCCAATCTATGAATCACATGGACAATTAAAGGCGCGGCCATGATTACCTGGTTTTAGCCACATTTTGCAGTGTTTGTTCTATCTCAGGGAGCATAGCGGCAAGAAACTGATGCAAAGTCTTTTCTGCAGGTCCAACGCTGTCGTCATATTCCACTGCCACCACAATTCCCGCCGCATCCTTTGACCTGCCCAACACCTTATCCTTGGCTTCCAGAAGTTTAGCCAAATAGTCATTGGCGGTGAAAGTATCTGAAACCCAGTTCCATCGCCACACGAGTAATTTTTGAAAAGACGATTGCACTCTACCTTGACGAACTGTGATAGTTTGATTATCCAGCTTCACTGGGATCTTCGACTCACCTGGCATCATCCAAACAGGATGTTTTTGAGGGACCAGAATATTTTGAGAATTTACTAACTCTTTATCCTGCACTTGCGTCCGGTAATAGAGAACAAACAAGGTTACTTTTTGTGTTCCATTGGAATAGGTGGCGACTGCCTTGGCGTCGGGATATAGGTAACGGGGTTCCCATGGGGTCATTTTTTCATTCATTCGATGCCAACCCGCTGTCCCTTCAGGCAGGGATAAAGTCACCTTGGTAAAATCAGCCATGGACTTTTCACGAATTTGCATGGCCCGAACTGGCCAAATTGCCAGCATTAAAGCAGTTGCTAGAGCCAGAACAATCAAAGCATTCTTAGACATCGCGCCAGTTTGCACGCGGCTATTAGCTTGGGAAGCATCCTCTTCTTTCCATTCTGGCTCTTTCCAAAGGGAACCGATCCAGAACATTAACAACATCACTAGCCCAAAAAACACCCATCCATAGATATAGTGATCCACACCCAGGGCCAGCCTCATGTCACTGTAATGGGCGATCATGACAATCATGAAAGCCCGAAGCCCATTGGCGATAATGGGAAATCCCACCGATAAGGCGATAAACAACAAGCGGCGCCACAAAGTTCGGTAAGTGAGATACGCATAAAGACAACCCAGCGTGAGGGAGGCTATCAAATAGCGCAAACCGCTGCACCCCTCCACCACAGACCAATCTCCCGAGGGTATGCTGAAAAATGTCCCTTCACGATAAATGGGGATACCGGTCAACTCAATCAGCTTGACGGTAAAATCCGCGGTAAAATTCATCAACGGAGGAACCAAAAATTCTCCGATGGGTACGGCAAAAAACAAGAACCCCAAAGGGAAAGCAATTTCCCAGGCTATCCGCCAGCCCAGGTATGTCCACACCAACACGAGAATCATGGCGATAAAACACAATTGTTGAATTACCAGGACATCCACAACATTTGCCAACAGCCAGCCGAACCCCAGCCCGAACAGGACAATTAATCCCCGCCAATCCGGTTGCGGAGCCAACGAGGCTAAAACATCTCGGCGTTTCCAAATCAAGTATAAACTGATGGGGAAAATCAGCATGCCATGGGCAAAGGTTTCCGACCGCCACCAAATTGAAGCCATGGAGAAAAACGTTTGCCAATAGGCAGCAAAGAGAAATAACAAAGAGATGGTTAAAGCAACTAATGCCGTGCGCCATCCCGTGACTGGCGAAACCTGTTCCCTAACCACTGAATGATCTTCCATAGGTTTCGCGACACCACTCATGGCATTTCCAGGAAATTATCCAGCCGTTGCAAATGGCTTGCCCAACTATACCGCTCTTCAACGAACTTACGATTTTTCTCTGATATGCGAGGCATAAACGATCTGTCTTGCAGGGCCTGAATTGCTACTTGAGCCATTTCCTCGGGCTGACTGACAATCGCCAAATCCAGGTTGGTGTTGATTTCCAGACCATCCGCCGCCATGGTTGAAGCCAGGACCGGTTTGGCCATTGCCAAAGCTTCAAGCACCTTATTTTGAATGCCCCGGGCAATCCGAAGCGGCGCAACTGCCATGCGGGCATGGGCTAGATAGGGCCGGATATCCTTTACAGCACCGGTAACAACCACCCCTTCCTTTCTTGCCAAGGCTTTAACGGCTTCCGTAGGGCGTGCACCTACAATATAGAACCGTGCTTCCACATGTCGGCGCAGGATTTTGCGGAAAACCTCATTGGCAAACCAGCGCACCGCATCTTCATTGGCCCAATAATCCATGGCGCCAGTGAAAACAAATACTTCTTCTCCTGGGTGGTATGGAGAAACGAACTCGCGCCCACCTTGGAAATATTCCAAATCAACCCCGTTTTCCACATAATCTATTTTATCGGCAGCTTCTGGCACGCAGCTTTTGAATAAGGAAGCTTCTGCTTGGGAAACAAACAAACTCAAATCAAAAGCCTGGGCTACCCTACGATCATAATCCAATAGCAAGCGTGCTTCACGCCGGTAAACCCAAGCGCTCCAGAAGGGTTTGCTTTTGGCATATTGGCGCCACTTATCAGAATCCACATCGACAAAATCAATGACTGTCCGCGCGCGGACAGTCGAGTCTACATATTGCGCCATCGCGGAAGAGTAAACGAAGATACGATCAATTCTCCCACTCCCCAACAGTTGCTTTGTCCATTGCTTCATTCGGTTATCAAAATAATAAGGCAGGCTCAATGGCTGTCCCTGAAAAAGTCCCTTCAAGCTTTTTATTTTCCCGGTTTTTGGA
Source organism: Methylothermaceae bacteria B42 (assembly GCA_001566965.1). Taxonomy (NCBI): domain Bacteria; kingdom Pseudomonadati; phylum Pseudomonadota; class Gammaproteobacteria; order Methylococcales; family Methylothermaceae; species Methylothermaceae bacteria B42. Next base: position 51,062 of record LSNW01000008.1, read on the forward strand.
GAAAGGGGGAGCAAACATGAATCCTCGCAATAGTCATTGATCTTATCCTTAAAACGCCAATCTTCAGGGTCATCCACGAAGGCGCCAAGAAAAATTCGATGTTTTCCCGCCAAATGCTTTAACCAGTGGAACGAGCGAATCTTATCCCCTTTATTGGGAGGGTAAGGAATTCGATGTACTAAAAAAAGCAGGTTGGCCATTTAACCGAGACTGCGCGCCAACCAAGGGCCAATGACTTTGCTTACCGGCAATGGTAATTTCTGCCAAGCCTTGATAAACATTTGATATTTCGGATTTAACGGGTTGATATCCGGTAGGAACTTGGCCCGAATCAATGCATATTCATAATAAAGAGGCTGAGGTTCGAATCCCCAGTGGGTCTTAAAGCGGTAAGAGCCTGTTCCTTTTTTGCTACGCCCATAGTCAAAAATCTTAATCCCCCTCTCCACGGCCCGCCGCATGACTTCCCAATACATGAAATCATTGGCTTTGAGGGCCCTGGCCGCACTGGTTCCACCGCCATAATAGGGCAGAACCTCATCCCGGAAATAAAAATTCATTACACTGGCAATGGCGTCACCGTTATGTTCCACCAGCAAGATTTCGCACCGGTCTCCGAATGTTTTTTTTAACTGTTCAAAATAACGTTTGGGGAAAACAGGGGTTCCCAGATTACGGACACTCTCGGCATAAATATCGTAAAATCGATCAATCTTTTCATCGATGACGCCCACTAACCCTGCTTTAATTCCCTTTCGCACCATGGCTCGTTGTTTTCTGGGAATCGCTTTGAGATTCGCTTCAGGATCCGGATCCAATTCCTTGCGAAAAGTGACATAAAGATCCTTGGTGGATCTTCCAGCGCCTGAAGGCTTTAAATTTCTTACTTCCAAATAATCCACTGCCAGTTCATGGGCCAATTCCACCGCTGCATTTTCCAAGGTTTCACGTGCCGCTTCGGTGTCAGCCAAAACGCCTCCATAGACGCAAAAAGGCGTAGATATCAGCGCATTGGAAAATAATCGGCTACGGATATGTCCCAGGGGGAAAATACCCTGGATTTCGCCGTTTTCTTCCGCATAAAGATAATGCGTCGGGTGATTAAAGCTGCCCTGAAGAATTTCACGCCAGGAAGAGTAATGAAAAAAGGTTGCCTCCGGGTGCTTTTCAACATAAGCATCCCAACGGCCATAGTCAGCCGGTGTCAGGGTTTTTACTTGCATAACTTACGAAGCCAGAAAAACGTTAGCCATGGTATCCCACTTAAAATCCTCCAATAGGGACCGAAGCCGGGATTCCATGCGGTTGAGATTGAGATAATGACGCAAACGCGTCTTCAAGCTTAGACCTTGCGGCCGAGGTTGTTGTGGATCCACTTCCCAGGGATGAAAATAAAATACCGTGGACTGGCCTTCTTGATTGACCTGCTTTAAGGCCCACTTTGAAAGGAAATAAGGGTACAAACGGAAATAACCTCCGCCTCCACAGGGAAAGTTGCGCCCCCCTAGCTTGACGGTGGTCACCGGAATTTCCAAAAGCTTGGGGGCATTTTCCGGAAAAAAAGCAAATCTCGGTGCTTCCGGCATGCCGTAGAGATCGTGTTTAACCGGATAAATGCTCGAGCTATATCTAAAACCCAAATCTTGCAGTATCTCCAAAGCCCACAGATTATCCCGGCCAATGGAGTAGCTTGCCGCGCGGTAGCCAATAACAGGTACGCCAACCATATCTTCCAAAATTTCCTTGGCACGCTTTACATCTTCCCGGAATTCCTGGGGATTTTGCTCAGTCACCCGCACATGGGAATAGCCATGACAGGCAAGTTCATGTCCTTGAGAGACAATTTCCTTGATCAATTGCGGAAATCTTTCCGCCACCCATCCCAAGGTAAAAAAAGTCGCCTTGATACCCGCATCGTCAAATAAATTGAGTATTTTCTTAGTATTGGCTTCTACTCGGGGTACCAGCTTATTCCAATCTTTTCTGTCAATATGGCTTTCAAAAGCCGAAACTTGAAACCAGTCTTCAACATCCACGCTCATGGCGTTGGTTTTCCCTGTCATTAATAGGCCTCCAGCATGGTTTCTTCAATGATCTTGACAATTCTTTCTGCCGCCCGCCCATCCCATAAGGCAGGAATTCTGCCACGCTTACCACCTGTGGTTAGAATATCCGCCACACAAGTATGAATTTTGTCCGGATCACTACCCACAATAGTATTGGTACCTTCGGTCACGGTAATAGGACGTTCCGTATTTTCTCTCAGCGTCACGCACGGCACACCAAGGGCTGTTGTTTCTTCCTGCAAGCCGCCGGAATCGGTTAACACAAGCTTGGCGGATTTCACCAACCCGAGCATTTCGAGATATCCCAAAGGAGGCGTGATTATAATGTTTGCCTGAGTAAGCGCATTTTCCAAGCCAAACGATTCAATTTTCCCTTTTGTTCTGGGATGAAGGGGAAAAATGATTGGCAATTGTTGGCTAATTTCAATTAGGGTATCTAACAAGCCTTTCAATACATTAGGGTTGTCGACATTGGCAGGCCGGTGAAGCGTTAAGACCCCATAGTCGGAAATATTTTCTACGTTGTAACGATTTAGGGTAGTTGCTGCTGGAACCGCCTTTTCTACATTATTCAATAAGGCATCAATCATGACATTACCCACAAAATGGATTTTGTCTTCATCGATACCTTCCCGTAATAAATTCATTTTTGCTGCTTGCTCGGTGGTAAACAGCAAATCTGAAACTTGATCGGTCAGCACCCTATTGATTTCTTCAGGCATCATTCGGTCAAAGCTGCGTAAACCCGCTTCGACATGGATAACGGGAACATGTTTTTTTACCGCCACCAGACCACAGGCAATCGTGGAATTCACATCCCCTACGACTAATACCGCCAATGGATTTTCTTTATCTAAAACCGGCTCAAACCGTTGCATAATTTGAGCGGTTTGGACCGCATGACTACCTGAGCCTACCTCTAAATCAACATCAGGTTTTGGTATTCCTAATTGATCAAAAAAAGCATCCTTCATTGCCGCATCATAGTGCTGGCCGGTATGGACCAAATAAGGCGTCATTGTAGAGTGATGCTGTAAAGAAGAAATAATAGGTGCAATTTTCATGAAATTAGGACGGGCACCTACGACACACATTAATTTTGGTGAATCAGCCATCGGATGGAGTTTCCCTATTTGAACCACTCAGATCCGGAATCTGCTCGTATGCCGAATCCATATCTAGCTGAATCAAAATGGCTTTACGCAGCAATGCCCGCTCTTTTTGTACTGTCTTTTGGAGATCAATAATGCAGCGCTCGAGTTTATTAATCCTATCGACCAAATCAGGATTTGAATATGCCTGCGTATTGTTAGGCGATAATTCGCTGAAAACGGGACTCTCGGCTTCTGTTTTTTTTGTAATTTTAAGTTCCGATTGATCCGGGGTTTCCTGTTTGATTTCCTCTACCACGGTCAATACAACTTTTTCATCTATTTCATGCAATTCTTCGAGATAACCAAACAATAACAAACGATCACACAATGTATTGATTATCCTAGGAATACCCTCGGTAAAATTAAATATTTCAATAAAAGCACTCTTGGTAAATTTGGGATCTTCCTTCCAACCAGAAAGTTTTAAGCGGTGAAGGATATATGCTTCAGTTTCTTCTAAATCCAAAGGCCGCAAGTGGTACGTTGCAATAACACGCTGTCTTACTTGCGAGAGGTGTTCCGCCTGCAGCAAAAGCCGAAATTCGTCTTGACCCAAAAGAAAAGCTTGAAACAACGGCTTGCCTTCTACTTCGTAGTTGGAAAGCATGCGCAACTCTTCCAATGACTGACGAGGTAAATTCTGGGCCTCGTCCACTACCAGCAGAACACGCTTTCCGAGACTGGCTTGTTCTTTAAAAAAATCTTCTAGATTAGTCAATAAAGTAGCCTTAGCATCGCCATCGTAAGAAAGGCCAAATGTCGCCGAAATTATCCTGAGCGTGTCCTCCGCCCCTACCTGAGAAGTTACCATTAACCCTGCAACAATATTTTCTTCTCTTAAGGAATTAAACAATGCTTTGACAAGCATGGTTTTACCCGTCCCAGGTTCTCCTGTGACAACAATAAACCCCTCCCCCTGAGCAAGGCCATATCGAAGATATGCCAAAGCTCTTTTATGGACAGGGCTATTGAAAAAAAACTCGGGATCTGGAGTTAGCTGAAAAGGCTTTTTTTCTAATTTATAAAATTTTGTATACATATTAGAAAGTCATTGTTAGCCCGGCGAGGCCGCGGTTTTCTATATACTCTTGATCTTTATCAGTGGATTTCTGTTGCTGTCGCCGGTATTCAATATAAGCGCTAAAATCGGGTGTCAACCGGCGTATCAAACGAAAAGAGGAGGTCCAATAATAGTTGGTACCTTTGGTGTTTAACAGGGTTATATCTTCAAATTTGGTTTTTTGCCATAACACACTTACATTCGTAAAAGTCCGCCTTCCGAACCGCCACAGCCAACTTCCATTAATTCCTAAAATTCGAGAATTTATATCAGTTTCTTGAAATTTCCTTTTCGCCGCATAAGCATTTAAGTTAATTGATGTCTTCGCTGTATTGCCAGTAAAGGAAATTTGACCGCGTTTACGAATAATAACATCGTCTACTAATGGGATATTTCCAATGTCAACCTCGCTAACAGCCTGCTGTTGGACAATTAATGCTTGGGTTGTTGTAGCCGACTCAATATATTGAGCACTCCACACAGTACGCCGAGTGCGATGCCGGAAAATTCCCTGGTAAACGTTACCGGTGACGGTTCCCACCCTGTTATGACGATAAATTGCTTGTAAAAAGGTTCTTCTGGTAGGCTCCAGGGTAATGGAGGCAAAACTGTTACGTCCCCACCCGCCTTCAAGCTTTAAATACCGGCTAGGCTTCCAGGCAGCTCCGAATGTATAGAAAAAACCATTTTTATTATTGTTATTTTGATTGTTGTTGGTCCTGAAAGCAAAGTTACTGTTGTTATACCCAGCTTGTACAAATGTACTGAACTTACGATGCCAACGATATCTAATCTCTCCAAAACCTGTTTGGAATTTGACATCTTTTCCAGAAGTTCTTTTGGTTTCACTGTTATAGAAACTTCCTTTCCATGTCAGGAGAGAAAAACGATGACCACTTTTTAAAGTCACCGATTCTGTAAGAATATGACTATCAGAAGCTTGCCCACGAGAAGTGGTTATGTAATTGTATCTAAATCGTGCTTCACCCTCCGCATAACCTCCCAAATATGGGCGCCAGTAGGGACTTATACCATAAGTATAAAAATTAGCTCGATTGCCAGTATTGGCAACATTGTCTATTGTTTGACGACCAAACGGATTCGCGAGTATCTGCCCAATGCCTGCATTCGTATCTACAAATAAAGACTTGCGAATCAATTCAGCAGAAGCATTCCCTCGCAATTGATGACGAAAGTCGAAAGTTCGTTCGGATTGAGTGGAGAGGATATTTTGCATTCGATAAAGGAAATCCACCTGCAGCCGCTTATTTCCCCGGGCACGAAAAGAATCTATCTGGCCGAAACCGCCTCCGCCGAAACCGCCTCCGCCGAAACCGCCTCCGCCGAAACCGCCTCCGCCGAAACCGCCTCCGC